>CACZPX010000335.1 GCA_902783095.1 uncultured Lachnospiraceae bacterium | reverse complement strand
GGATCATAGTACTTGTCCGCCGGCATTAAAACCGCTGCCGCAGCCTTCAGATCTTCAACCGTGACCGTATGATGGGATACACGCAGCACCGGCACTTTTCCGTCCAAGTATCGTCCCGAGAGATTTACCTCTATCTCCGCTTTCCCGTCTGCACCTTCAAAAGAGTCCTGATAGGTAAAGTCCTTCCAGTTCCAGGGCCCATATCCCTGTGCCTCTTTTACAGGGACCATCTCGGCGCCATCATTCTGGTAAATGCTTTCATCTACTTTGCCGATCACAAAGTCCTCTTCTGGGGTTGCCTGGCAGGCGGAAAGGCACAGACAGACTGTCAGAACAATACAAAGCCACTTTTTCATTACTACATACCCCCTTCTGTTGTGCAGTCCCTTATTTAGTGCGACAGTTGAACTATCTTGTTTTTCATTCTAATTCTATAATCCGCATCTGTCAAGGAGGTTTCAGAAATGTAAGAATATGTTTATATTTAGACTGCCCGCAGACATTTGACAGGTGCACAAAGGCGGGAGTTTTTCCACCTCCCGCCCTTCTCGTTAACAAACACCTGTTCTATAACTACTATAAAACGTCCTTCTATTTACGGTACATACCACTAACCATAACTGATGTTGAAGAATTGTTTCTAACAAACACCTTGTAGGAGCCAGTTTTATACAATGTAAAAGTATGGTAAATCGAATCTTGCCCGGAAACAAAGGTTATATACCCTTCCGGATCAATATACCCGATATCAATCGATATGTTATTTGGATCAATTTCTGCATCTACTCTTATCGTTTCTGAAGTACTTTTGTAAAAAGATGGAGTCTTCTTCATAGCGCCGCCCGCTACCGTCCATTCAAAATGCACAATAGCACTTCTCGATTCCGTAACTTCGCCTTCCTCAATGTCCGCATCACTGCCCAGCCATTCCGTATGTTCAGTCAGCTGCTCCGGCTCTCTGTACGGAACTTTGGTTTCTATTCGGGTCTCCTTCGCAACCCCCCTGTACAGTCTTGATACGCCATAGCCTGCGCCTAATACGGTCACCGCATTTCCAAGCAAAAATGCGATTAAAAGCAGACCAACTGCCCACCTTTTTGTCTTTTTTCCCATTGGCCGTTTTGCCATCCTTTCTATTCGCCTCAACAAAAGCGGTTTTTCCTCAACCAGTGCGGAACCAAAACGGTATCTGCGGCCGCTATCGCAAGCCACCTCCAGCAAAGTGCTGCAATACGCTTTTCCGGATTCCGTTACTGCGCACACGCTCTCATCACAGAAGTATTCGGTCCACGTATTGACATACTGCGGCATTAACACTCTGACCATAGGATTGAACCAATGAATACAGCCGGAAAGCACTGTAAGCTGTTTAAACAGCGGATCCCTGTGCCTATAATGCAAGAGTTCGTGCAAAAAAACGTATCGCAACTGTTCCGGCCGGGCTTCCAACTCCTCCGGAATGATCACAACTGGCCGAAACACCCCATAGATAAGCGGCGTTGATATCGCATTGCTCTTTGCAAGCTTTATCTTTTTGCGGATCCCCAGTTCTCTCCTGTAAGAGTCGAACAACTCTGTCGTTTTTCGGCATACGGGCATACAACTGCGGGTGAGACGTTTAAAGCGGACGCCCTCCCGCAGACGTAAAAACAGATGAACTACGAATCCGATCGCCCAGATGGACACCAGGATCCGGCCTGCCGAAATCTGGAGCGGCGACGGGAGCATCGTATCATACCGGAAGTTGTTCCATTGAATATCCATTATTCCCGCTATACGAAACAGGATGTCCGTAAGCGGAATCAGCTGAAACATCAGTACGACTTTCAAGGAATGATAAACGAGTCCGGTATGCCGCCTATCCTTTACAATGCGCCGGAGGCCGCACCAGATCAGCATGACCAGTACAACCGATACCGAAAACGTGATCAGCAGGAATAGGAGTTCTCCGAAATCGACCGGGATCCGCCAGAAAATGTTTTCATTGATCCATTTCATTTATCCATGCCTTCGATCAGATCTTTGACCTTCTGCTTATCTTCCTCCGTGATCTGCGCCCCGCTGTTGATGAACGCGGCTACAAAGTCCGGCAGCGACTGCCCCTGCCACATTTCGGCAGACTTTCTGGCTTCGTTCTTAACATACTGTTCTTTGTCCTTGAGCGGGCGGTAATAATAGACCTGCCCCTTTTTATAACGGTCGATAAAGCCCTTCTGCTGCAGATGCAGCAGGTAAGTGGCGATGGTGGTCCGCTCAAAAAACAGACCGAAATCCTCGTTGAGCTGGCGCTGGATCTCAATGGACGGAATGTCCCCGTTGTAATTCCAGATACAGCGCATCACCATGGCTTCTCTTCTGGTAAGGCGGTCTTCCATCATCTCTTCAGGCGTTCTTTTCATCGTGGTACTCCTTTTTTTCTATAGTTTTAATCGTTCTAATTTTAATAAAGTCCCCTGACTGTGTCAAGGGACTTTGTAGTTTTATTGTACCTTTATTTCGCTTTTTGTGGTGCAGAAGGCAGGCCCGCCCCCTGCAAAAGGGGGTTTAGACCGCGCCGCATCAGCTTTTGTCCGCGGGGCCGCAGATCTTTAACGTGCCCTTCCCGTTCTGGTCCATCTGTTTGTGACGTTTCCGGAATAGGAAACAGCCGGCAGGATAACCTGCCGGCTGCCAGACTGAAGACAAAGTCCCAGGACGATCCTGGGGCTTTTTTGATATGCTGAAAAGCTGTTAATCCTGTCCGAGACAGACAAGAGGC
>CACZPX010000334.1 GCA_902783095.1 uncultured Lachnospiraceae bacterium | reverse complement strand
CCTGTGCTGGAACTGTCCTTTGCCGGGCAGTGGGTCTCCTTTGACCTGGAGAGCGTGCTGCGCTCCAGGCTGGTGCAGTGGCGCGTAAAGAAAGGGCAGTGGGCGCATATCAAAGTGTAAGGCGCTTTTGAAACGGAAAACGGCAGAAAAGAGAGAACGACGACAGATTCTCTCTTTTTTTATTGGTAAAACCTTTGAAAAAGACGTTAATTATGTTATGATCAAATACAAACGCATGTGCCGACGATCGGCCCCGCTTAAATTGTCCGAAGATTTGTCACTTGGATCCCGGCGCCGCAGCGATCCGGATGCACAGGAAGCTGCCGCGCCGCCGAAACGCACAGTTTCGAACGTGTAAGGAGATAATCATGAAGACAGAACAGATCATGCTGGTGATACTGATCAATGAGACCGGTTCGATCTCGGCTGCCGCCCGGGCCATGATGCACGCGCAGTCCAACGCCAGCAAAATGCTCACGACACTGGAGGACGAACTCGGCTACAGGATCTTTGAACGTACGCACAACGGCATGATGCTGACGCCGGAGGGCGAGGAGTTTCTGCAGTACGCAAAGACGGTGCAGCGCAGTCTGGAGGGCATGATGCAGATCGCGCATGAGGAGCCGCGCGTCAGACTGGCAGTGATCTCGTATGCATATCCGTTTACCGAACGGGCCTTTGCCAAAACGTTCAGCCGCAAGCTCTACGACAGGGAGCGGGCAAATCTCTCTCTGAAACTGATCACCATGATCGAAGAGGCCGTTATGCTGCTCAACCGCGGACACGCGGACGTGGCGGTGCTCACCTGCTATATCGAGAACTTCAGGACCATGAGGAGCCAGTTTATCAGAAATAATCTGGACTGCATGGTGCTGGGGCAGGTGCCGCTGTACGCCGTCTTTTCCAAAGATCATCCGCTCGCAAAGAAGGATGGGATCTTCTTAAACGATCTGTCCCAGTATCCGTGTATCACCAACGACGCCATCAAAGAAGGCAACATATCCACGGAAGTGGAGAAGATGCTCAGCAATACCCGCATCAGGATTCAGATGCGGCCGGGAGAAGGCCGGTATGAGATCATGAGAAACAGCGACGCCTACGTGCTCTGTACGCCGTATTCCAGGGAGGAGCTCGTGCGGAACAATCTGACTGCGCGGAAGGTCCCCGGGTCGGACCGCTATATCGTCGTCCTCACAAAGAACGAGAAAAAGAACGACGAGATCTTTATGGATTTTGCGCAGAATCTGAAAGAAGAGTACGAAA
Source organism: uncultured Lachnospiraceae bacterium (assembly GCA_902783095.1). Classification (GTDB taxonomy): domain Bacteria; phylum Bacillota; class Clostridia; order Lachnospirales; family Lachnospiraceae; genus UBA3774. The sequence continues at coordinate 8,615 of CACZPX010000334.1, read as the reverse complement.
AGTGGGTGGAGACTCTTTGACCGCCCAGACAGGCCGTTTTAAGACCTGAAAAACCCCCGGACAGGCCTTCTGCAGGTCCTGCCGGGGGCGGCAAGCGAGATCTTATGTGCTTTGCCGGGCGGTCAGATATCCGCTTCCGTACGGAAGATCTTTCCGCCCTTCATGGAGAAGGCGCAGTCGAGGAGCGCGCAGGGATCGGTCAGAAGATCGCGCTTCCAGGCAGCGACGTCGGCATAGTAGCCGGGCGCTATGGCGCCGATCGAATCTTCCATTTCCACGATCTTTGCGTTGACGCGGGTCGCACCGGCCAGCGCACGCAGCGGATCTACGCCGCTTCCCAGCATGTTGTAGAATTCCCAACCGCCTTCATAGGGGTAGTGGACGGCCACAAAGTCCGTGCCGTAACCCAGTTCTATATCGCTTGCGACGATCACTTCGCGCGCTTCGCGCAGCCAGTCTCCGTAGTAGCGGAGCTTGCGCCGCATGCCCGGGCTCTGGTTCTTCAGATTATCCTCGTTGGGATGGATGATGCCCTCATAGGGAGAGAAGGTCGGGACCAGATACACGCCCTGTTCCTTCATGCGGGCAAGCAGAGCCGGGTCGCGGATCAGCGCGCCGTGTTCAATGCCGTCAATGCCCATGTTCAGCTGTTTTTCCACCAGGTCCGGACCATAGGTGTGAGAGGAGACTTTTTTGTGCATCGCATGGGCAGTGTCGATAATGGCTTGCAGTTCTTCGTCCGTAAAGGTGTAGTCCTCCGGACCGTCGCCCTCGGAATTAAAGCCGCCCGAGGCGAAGATCTTGATGAAATCCGCGCCGTATTTGATCTGCTTGCGGACCACTTCCCGGAATTCGTCCGGGCCGGAGCCGCGGCCGGGATAATCCTGCCAGATCCTGTCCGCCAGATACGGGTTGGTCATCATCAGTTTGGAAAAATCGCCGTGGCCGTTCGTGGTGGAGAGATAATGCGGCGCGACCACCAGACGGCAGCCGTCAAACTGGCCGTCCTCGATCATGCGCTTGGCCACCACGACGCTGTAGGCGTCGTTGCAGTTGGTGCCGCAGTGCCGCACGGTGGTAAAGCCGCGGGCCAGCGACTTGCGCGCGTTATACAGGGCGTACATGCCGTGGTAGATCGGGGCCTCGTAGATGGTATCGTGCGCGCGCGTGCGCCACTCCCCAAAGGAATAGTGGACGTGTGCGTCGATCAGGCCCGGGGTGACGGTTGCGTCTGAAAGGTCGACGATCTCTGCGCCGGGTACGGCGGTGACGGTCTTATCGACTTCTTTGATGCGGTCGTCTTCAACCAGGATCTCCATGTCCGTAAGGAAGTCGTCGTTCTGGCCCGTGTAGAGCCGCCCGCATTTGATGATGGTATACTTGCTCATCTAAGTCCTCCTTCCTTACTCTACGGTCTCGGCTTCATAGACTGTGCCGCCTTTCATGACGAAGGCGCAGTCAAGCAGAGCCTTGGGATCCGTCAGCAGATCGCGGCGCCAGGCGGCGAGGTCTGCAAAGTAGCCGGGCGCGATCGCGCCGATGTCGTTTTCCATCTGCAGCGTCTTCTTGTTGACGCGGGTCGCGGCAGCCAGCGCACGGAACGGGTCCACGCTGCTGTTTAGCATGGTCTCGTACTCGTAACCGCATTCATAGGGCGAATGCTGCGCCACAAAGTCCGTGCCGTAACCGAAGGCGATGCCGGAATCCACGATCGCCTTGCGGGCGCGGGTCAGCCACTCGCCGTACCGAATGAGCTTTAACTGCATCTCATAGGGCCATTTCTTTAAACCCGCCTCGTCCATGTGAACGATGGGATCGTAGGGACAGAAGGTGGGCGTAAGCTCGGTGCCCTTTTCGATCATCAGCTTTAGCAGATCCATGTCGTCCAGCAGGGCGCCGTGTTCGATGCCGTCGATGCCCATCTCCACCTGGCGGCGGATGGTGCTGGGCGCGTAGGAGTGGGACGTGATCTTTAAGCCCAGCTGATGTGCGGTATCGATGGCGGCCTTCATTTCCTCGTCGGTGAGGCAGTCGTCTTCGGGGCCGTCATCCGGGGTGGAGAAGCCGCCGTTGGCGTAGAGCTTGATAAAGTCCGCGCCGTATTTGGCCTGTTTGCGGATGTTTTCCCGCACGGAAGCGGCGCCGCTCACGTAGCCGGGATACTGCTCCCAGATAAAGTCGCAGACCTTCGGGTTGTGCGAGATCAGGGCGGAGGAGTCCGCGTGGCTGCGGGTGGAACCGGTGTACCAGGGGGCGACCACCAGGCGGGAGCCCTCCATGTAGCCGTTGTTGATCATCCGCTTGGCGACGATGGCGCCGTAGCCGTCGTCGCAGTTGTTTCCGATCACGCGCAGCGTGGTGAAGCCGCGGGTCATGGCGCGGCGGGCGTTGGCCAGTACCGCCAGACCTTTATACACGGGGTTTTCGTAGATCGTCTCATGGCGGCGGTTCTGCCAGTGCCCGATGCCCAGATGCACGTGGGCGTCGATCAGGCCGGGCGTGAGCGTAACGTCGCCCAGATCGATCGTCTCGGTGCCGGCAGGGGCGACGATGCCCCTGCCGACCTCTTTGATGCGATCGTCTTCCGTAAGAACTTCCACGTTGGTCTGGATCTCATCGGTCAGACCGTCGTAGAGTCTGGTACTTTTGATCAATCGGTATTGCAAGATCAGGCCTCCTTTGTAATTGATAGGATCATTGCCGACAGACAAGGCTGCAAGTCAGGGTGATCACGCCCAGCCGACCAGTGTCACAATGATCAGGAAGATCGCGGCAGCCGCCGACATGATGCCCGTGACAGGCGCCGCAAATTTGATCCACTTCTGGTAAGGCACGTTTGCGATGCCCAGGGTACCCATAAGCAGGCCGGAGGTAGGGATCATGACGTTGCAGAGACCGTCGCCGTACTGGAAGGCGGAGATGGCGACCTGGCGGGTCATGCCCAGCAGATCAGCCAGCGGCGCCATCAGCGGCATAACGATGTAGCACTGGCCGGAACCGGAGCTGACAAAGAAGTTGAACAGGAAGTTCACGATGAACATACCCACGGCCGAAAGGAAGGTGGGCAGGTACTGCAGCGGCAGGGACAGACCGTAGATGACGGAGTGAATGATCTTGCCGTCCGTCATAATGACGTTGATCGCGCTGGCAAAGCCGATCAGCAGTACGGAGTACATCTGGGTCTTGGCGCCCGCCAGGAAGGCCTTCGCGACACGGTTGGGGCCCACGCCGCCGGCGATGGCGACCAGGAACGTCATGGCCATCATCATGGCGCCGAGCTGCGGCATATCCCAGCTCCAGTTGATGCCGCCGATCGCGTATACGATGAATACGCCGGCGAGGATGATGAGGCAGAGGATGTGGCGGATGTTGAGCTTTTCGACCTTGTCGAGCTCGGAATCGGCGTCTCCGCCTTCTCCGGCCACATAGACGCCGGTGATGGACTTAGCGGGGTTGAGCTTCACCTTCTTGCAGTAGCGGAGCGTGTACCACACGGCGATGCCGGTGAAGACGAACCACATGAGCACGCGGGGCAGAGCGCCGGACATGCTGGGGATGCCGGAAATGCTCTGGCCCAGCAGGACCGTGAAGGGGTTCATCGGGGACGCCGAGAAACCGCTGTTGGAAGCAAAATACATTGTCGCCACGACCACGATGCTGTCCAGCCCCATCTTTGTGTACAGCAGTATCATGATCGGCGCAAATGCAAGTGCGACGTTATTGCCCGTTCCCAGCGCGCCGAGGATCGACATGACGACGATCACGGCCACGGTCACCAGTTTGTAGTCTCCCTTGGTCTTTTTGACCACCACGCCCAGTGCGGCGGAGATCGAGCCGGTCTCGCTCAGCACGCCGAACGCGCCGCCGATCAGCAGGACCACGAACATGGTGTTAACACCCTTCTTCATGCCGTTGAAGAACGAATTCAGGAAATCCCACAGCCCCTGCGGATTTGCTTCTACCGCGTGATAGGTGCCGGCGATGACCGTCTTTCCGTCTTCGGAGTAGTCAAATTGCCCTGCCGGAATGATCCAGGTAAGAATGATCATCAGAACGATCAGACCGACCACAATCACATAGGTATCCGGCATCTGGAGTTTTTTCTTCTTTTGCGTTCCTTCTGCCATTTTTTTTCTCTCCTTCTTTTATTTCCAGATACGCGCCGGAAAACGGCGTCATATCAATGGATTCAGTTCTTGCGGTATTGTTCTGCAAGGTCCCTGTAATAAAGCGCCCTGGCAGATCTGTGCCAGGGAACGTACAGCAGAAGACCAAGCCCCAGGGTGACGAGCGCCAGACAGAAGACCGGGATAAAGGACAGGTCCAGCATGAACAGTTCGCTCTTGTGGCCGGCGGTCATATCGCGGCTCATGTTCAGCGCCTCTTTGATCGAAAGATCGGGATTTTCCGCCAAAAGCCACGGAGCCATCCCGAATACGTAATGGATCATGATGCCCGGAAAGACCAGGAGCATCAGCCCTACGGCGGTGATCAGCGTGCGGATCACGCGGAGCGCGACAGCCTTATAGAGAAGAGGAAAGCGGGAAAACAGCATTTTCACATGCAGCTTTTCCCCGCCTGCAAGAGCCAGATAGGATTGGCACAGACCGATGATCCCGGGTGCGCCCAACAGGAAAAACAGGAATAAACGGAACGTTACGATATCGATGCGGAATATTTTGGTGAGCTGGATCAGAAGCGCGGGATCGTTTCGGAGTTCTTCAAACGTAACGGTAAGCGTTGGGACAGGGGCGACGGTATACACGCCGATCACAACGGAGAGCAGCGTTATCAGGAAGGCCTGCAGCCAGTTGCCCCTCAGATTGTCAAAACCATTTTGCCTGTAAAATTTTAAAGAATTCACCGCAAACCTCACAATAATATTAAGTAAAAATGGATTTACACTTATTATTCTGCACCGGGAGACCGGCCGCAAGTGAGTAAACGGTTTGTTTCTGTATTTGATATAAGCGTATATCAAAAAAAGATATCCGTGGATTGTCAATAATCAATATGCTATATTTTTTATAGTTCAACATTTGTGCTGTGCAAATCACAGCCCCGGACGTCCGGTCCGATGCTACAGAAAGGGGACAACATGGAAGACATTCTCACGATTCGGTTAGAACAGCTGCAGGCATTAATGAAGAAACAGCACATCGACTGCGTTGCGATCTGCAATTCCCCCAATCTCTTCTACATGACGGGATACGCGCCGAAAAAAGACGAGCGGTTCCAGACGGCTTTTATCCCGCAGAACGGAGCCCCGATCCTGGCGGTCCCCAAAATGTACACGGCGCATTCCTATAAAGACTGTAATATCAAAGATCAGCGCACCTGGATAGACGGCGACGACATGCTCGGCTTTGTGTCCGGGATCTTAAACGAGCTGGGTGTGGTAGGCGGACGCATCGCGATCGACGATACCTTTGAATTCAGGACCTTCGATCTGATCAGAAAGACGGCGGGAAACGCGGAGTTTGTCCCGGGAAGCGATCTGTTTACGCTCTTAAGGATGAAGAAGAGCAAAGAGGAGATCGACCGGATGATCACGTCCGGCAAACTGAGCGACTGGGCTGTGGAGCAGGTCCTGGCAAATATCCTCTCCGGAAAGAGCGAAGCGGAGCTGGTCACCTGGATCGAATACGAACTGGCGCAGCGGGGCATGCGGCACGGCTTCTCCAACCTGATCGCATTCGGCGAGAATACGGGATCGGCGCATCACGTGAGCGGCCCACGCGTGGCCAAAAAGGGCGACGCCGTCTACCTGGACCTGGGCGGCGCCTATGACCACTACTGGTCCGACATCACCAGATCCTTCCATATCGGAAAGCCGGACGACGAGTACGTCTCCGTCTACAACCGGGTAAAGGAAGCCCAGCAGGCGGCGTACGAGGCCATCAAACCCGGCGTAAGGGCAAAGGACGTCCACATGGTGGCGTGGAATTACCTGAACGACTGCGGCCTGAGCCAGTATTTCACGCACAGACTGGGTCACGGCGCAGGCCTGGACGGACACGAACTGCCCAACCTGTCGAGCGACTCCGAAGTCATTCTGGAGCCGGGCATGACCTTCTCCTGCGAACCCGGCGTATACAACGGGCGATTTGGCGTCAGGATCGAGGATACGGTCTGCGTGACGGAAGACGGCGCGATGTCCTTCAATCACTTCACCAAGGAACTGATCGTGCTGGAGTGACGTGCAGCCGTAAACAGGAAAGATCTTTTTGAGAACCCCAACGGGGTTCTCTTTCTTTGGGACCATAAGAAAACAGAGCCAACCAAACGGCTGACTCTGTTTTCTTATCAGATATCGATCCCCCAGTCTTTCCAGGAAACATATTGAATACCGTTCACCATACAGGTCAGATCACCGAGATAATACACTTTGCCTTTGACGCCGTCTGACCGAAGATCCATATATTTCTGCACATTAGAAGACATCTTTTTTTCGGCGTCACTGTTGCTTTTTACTTCTATGGCAAATGTATGCTTCCAATCGGCAATGGTATCGACTTCAAACCCGTTCTTATCTCTGAAAAATGTCAGATTTGCCTTTTTCCCTGTATTGTATCGGCTCTTCAGCAACTCCGAAACGGCCATCGTTTCGACCGCGGCTCCCTTATGATCGTCGAGCAGCAGTTCTTCTTTTGAATCCAGCCGCAGCAGATAGCACATCAGTCCCTGATCGACAAAGTACAGCTTTGGCGTTTTCACAACGCTCTTCCCAAGATTATTGGAATCGGGTTCCAGAAAATGGATGATATATGATGCCTCCAGGATAGACAGCCAGGCCTTTACCGTCACTGCCGATACACCTATGTTTCTGGAGATGTCGTCATAGTTGACCAGTTGACCGCTTCTTGTCGCGCACACCTGCAGCAGCTTTCGAAATGCGTTCACATTTGACGGATTGATCTGATCCTTCACGTCGAGATCGATGTATGTGTCAATGTAGTTCTCGAACCAGTCGTCGCGCAGGTAATTTTTTGTCCGGTCATACAGAGGCGGATAAAACCCATTGAAGACGTAGTCGTATGCATCCTCCGACAATAAGCCTTCTTCTTTCAGCTCTTCAATAGAAAAAGGCAACAGTTTAATGATCCCGATACGGCCCGCAAGGCTGTCGGAAATGTTTTCCCGGAGGCGAAACTGACTGGATCCGGTAAGTATATATTTCCCCGGACTGTACGCTTCTTGATCTACGATCAGCTTGATCGCGTCAAACAGTTCCGGAACCTTTTGCGCTTCGTCGATCACTGCACCGTCGGGGAATGCTTTTAAAAAGTCCCTTGGATTTGACAGGGCTATTTCTCTCAGGTTCTTATCGTCCATAGACACATATCGTTTCTGTGGAAAGGCCGCCTTTGCCAAAGTGGTCTTGCCGCTTTGCCTGGGGCCGGTGATCGCGACGACTGGGAACTGCTTTGCCAATCTTTCCAGGGCGTTATATGCTTTCCTTTTGATCATATTCCCGATCCTCCTTCGGATATTCCAAAGTATTTTATTAGGATATTCCAAAGTTTATCATTAGGATATTCCAAAGTCAATGACAGGATATTCCAAAGTTGCGAGCCGGATACTGCAAAGTTTTACTTTGCTCTATCAAAAATCCTACACATTTCCGAGCCTTGGCTTTGAAGGATATTCAAATGGTTTTAGGAGTGGGGCCAAATAGCCTGTTCCGCGGCGCTATAAGAAAACAGAGCCAACCAAACGGCTGACTCTGTCTTTTTATGGAGCATAGGGGGATCGAAGGCGAACATATGTTCGACTTTAGAGGCAATTAATTGGCCTCAAACGACACGGAATAATCTCAAACGATCGCAATAAAAGAAGAAAGGAGAATTCCGGCGGCTCCATGTTTGAGGAAGGGGTAACTCGGGGGAGGTAACTCCCTGCCAGCTATCGGTCATACGGCTGCAAACGATCATATGAGGAGTGTGGCAGAAAAAGAATCCCCGGAAGCTTTACTTCCGGGGATTCAGACGATGCTTGAGTCAAATGATATCGTTAAGGCTTTAGTGAAGTGATCGGGATAATGAATATCCCGGATTCGGGGTCTCTCATGACGGTACCTTTGCAGCTCGGTTACAGACGCTGTGAACGGAGCGGATATAGTGGTATGTCCGACACCCGCAAGAGAAGCTTATCTACGGCCGGAACACATTCGTCCAGGCATGCATATTGTTGAAATCGGTGTGGATATGGGTGGAAAGGCGGAAGTCACACCAGCAGCGGTTGCCATGGCAGATAAAATCGTCTGCGACAGCCTGCAGCAGTGTATCGTGCGCGGAGAGATCGGAAATGCCATCCGGGCAGGAGCGATCACACAGGAAGATGTCAGTGCGGAGATTGGGGAAGTTGTGCTTGGCCTTAAATCCGGCCGGCAATCGGAGGAGGAGATCACCTTTTTTGATTCCACCGGCATGGGGATCCAGGACAACACTACGGCGGAGATCTGTTATAAGCGTGCGGTCGAAAAGGGACTCGGAAGATGGTTTGAGTTCATTTAGAGTATCAATTCTTTAAAACAAATTGGCCGGGCATTAGGGCGGCCCTCGTAAGAAAGTTTTATAGTTTTCAGGAATGGCATGATCTTCGGGTCATGCCAT
>CACZPX010000333.1 GCA_902783095.1 uncultured Lachnospiraceae bacterium | reverse complement strand
GTGTTTTCGCGCGTGTTTGTGGAGCGGTTCGGGCTGGAGGTGCCCATAAGCGTCCGTATGGACGGAGAAGAGGTGCACCATGCGGCCTCCGCGATCGAATCGGTAGCCGCCCAGATGCCCATCCGAACGCCGGAAACGGTGCAGAACGCGCCGGCAGCGGCTGCGCGCAGCAATGATGCCGCAGTCCGGGCCGCGGCCCCCAAAAAGACGGGCGGCGGCAGCGCGGGCGGGGAAAAGAAGGCCTACAAACCCAAGACCAAGCGGATCAGCGACGGTTACGGCCGCGAGTTTGACGGCGAGCCCATCCCGCTGTCTTCCATCCGCGAGGAGATGGGGCAGGCCGTGGTGCACGGGGACGTCATCACCGTGGACGAGCGCAAGCTCCGCACCGAGAACATCCTCTTTTCGTTTTCCATCACGGACTATACGGACTCCATCCGCGTCAAGATCTTCGCCAAAGAAGAGGAGGCGGAGGAACTGCGCGCCTTTTTGCAGCCCGGCACGGCCGTGGTCCTGAAGGGCGACACCCTGTTCGATTCCTTTGACAAGGAGCTGGGGATCTCGCACGTATACGGGATGAAGCGCGAGGAGCGCAAACAGAAGAAGCGCGAAGACCGCGCGCCGGAAAAGCGCGTGGAGCTGCACTGCCATACCAAGATGAGCGACATGGACGCCGTCTCGGACGTGGGCGATATCATCAAGCGGGCCGCGGACTTTGGGATGCCGGCCATCGCGATCACCGACCACGGCGTGGTCCAGGCCTTCCCCAAGGCCATGGAAGCGGCCGGCAAGCACAAGATCAAGGTCATCTACGGCTGCGAGGGCTATCTGGTGGACGACCGGGACGATCAAAGTCCCGAGGCGGTGCGGGCCGGCAGACGCTACCATATCATCCTGCTCGCCAAAAACGACCTGGGGCGCATCAACCTGTACCGGCTGGTCTCAGCGTCTCATCTGACGTATTTCAACCGCAGGCCGCGCATCCCGCGCAGCCTTCTGGAAAAGCACCGCGAGGGCCTGATCATCGGCTCCGCCTGCGAACAGGGCGAGGTCTTCCGCGGGCTGGTGGAGCACGTCTCCGACGAGGAGATGGAGCGCCGCGTAAGCTTTTACGACTACCTGGAGATCCAGCCCATCGGCAACAACGCCTTTATGCTGCGCGAGGAGAACGCGCAGTACCACTCGGAAGAGGACCTGCGGGACTTGAACCGCCAGGTGATCGCCTGGGGCGAGCGCCTTGGCAAAAAGACCATGGCCACCTGCGACGTGCACTTTCTGGATCCCGCGGACGAGATCTACCGCCGCATCATCATGAAGGGGCAGGGCTTTGCGGACGCGGACGAACAGGCGCCGCTCTACCTGCGCACCACAGAGGAGATGCTGGCGGAGTTCGACTATCTGGGCCCGCAGAAGGCCTACGAGGTGGTGGTGACCAACACCAGACTGGTGGCGGACTGCTGCGAGGACATCCTGCCGGTGCGCCTGGACAAGTGCCCGCCCGTGATCGAGGGCTCCGACGTGGAGCTGCGGCAGATGTGCTACGAAAAGGCCAAGGAACTGTACGGCGATCCGCTGCCGCCGCAGGTGGAGGAGCGCCTGGAGCGCGAGCTGACCTCCATCATCGGAAACGGCTACGCCGTGATGTACATCATCGCGCAGCGCCTGGTGAACAAGTCCATGCAGGACGGCTATCTGGTGGGCTCCCGCGGTTCCGTGGGATCCAGCCTGGCGGCTACGATGTCTGGCATCACGGAGGTGAACCCTCTAAGCCCGCACTACCGCTGTCCCAGGTGCAAATACAGTGATTTTACGTCGGAGGACGTAAAGGCCTACGCGGGCACCGCCGGCGTGGACATGCCGGACAAGGTCTGCCCCGTGTGCGGGGAAAAGCTCGTCAAAGACGGTTTTGACATCCCCTTTGAGACCTTCCTGGGCTTTAAGGGCGACAAGGAACCGGATATCGACCTGAACTTTTCCGGCGAGTACCAGAGCCGGGCGCACGCCTACACGGAGGAGCTCTTCGGCAAGGGCTATACCTTCAAGGCCGGTACGGTGTCCGGTCTGGCGGACAAGAAGGCCTTCGGCTTTGTCCTGAAGTATTTTGAAGAGAAGAACGAACCCAAGCGCCGCTGCGAGATCGAGCGTCTGGCAAAGGGCTGCGAGGGCATCAAGAATACCACCGGACAGCATCCGGGCGGCATCGTGGTCATGCCAAAGGGCGAGGAGATCAACACCTTCACGCCGGTGCAGCATCCCGCAAACGACGTGAAGACCAGCATCGTGACCACGCAC
>CACZPX010000332.1 GCA_902783095.1 uncultured Lachnospiraceae bacterium | reverse complement strand
TAATATCGAAAAAGGTGAGCATGCCCACCATCTGGGCAGCCATTATATAAAAGGCCGGCGGTCCCGCCGGCCTTTTGGCGCACAGTTCCCGATCCCTGCCCCGGTCAGCGTCACAACCGGCTCCGAATGATCTTCCCGCTCGCGGTCTTGGGCAGTTCTTTTTTGAATTCCACGATCCGCGGGTACTTGTACGGCGCGGTACGGCGCTTGACGTAGTCCTGGATCTCCTTCTTAAGTGTTTCCGTCCCCTCCGCGCCGTGGATCAGCACCACACTGGCCTTCACCACCTGGCCGCGCACCGGGTCGGGTGCGGCGGAAACGCCGCACTCCAGCACATAGGGAAGCTCCATGATCACGCTCTCGATCTCGAACGGCCCGATGCGATAGCCGGACGACTTGATCACGTCGTCGGCGCGGCCCACATACCAGTAAAAGCCGTCCTCATCCATCCAGGCCAGATCCCCGGTGTGATACCAGCCGTCGTGCCATACCTCCACCGTCTGCTCGGGGCTTCCGTAATAGCCGGTAAACAAGCCGCACGGCGCGCCATGACGCACGTCCACGCAGATCTCGCCGGTCTCGCCGGGCTTTACGGACTGTCCCTCACGGCTCAAAAGCTCCACATGATAGATCGGCGCCGGCATTCCCATGGAGCCCACCTTGTGCGGCGCGCCAGACAGATTGCCGATGATCATGGTGCTCTCCGACTGGCCGAAGCCCTCCAGGATCTGCAGGCCGGTGGCCTTTTCGAACTGCCGGTAAACCTCCGGGTTCAGGGCCTCGCCGGCGGTGGTCATATGCCGGATGCTGGACAGATCGTAGCGCGACAGATCCTGCTTGATCATCATCCGCAGCATCGTGGGCGGCGCGCAGAAGGTGGTGATGCGGTATTTCGCGAACAGCGGCAGGATCTTCGCCGCGTCGAAGCGGTCAAAGTCGTAGGTAAAGACGGCGGTCTCGTTGAGCCACTGGCCGTAGAGCTTGCCCCACATGGCCTTGGCCCATCCCGTGTCGGAAATGGTAAAATGCAGGCCGTTGGGATCCGTGCAGTGCCAGTACTTGGCCGTATGGAAATGGCCAAGCGGGTAGCGATGGTCGTGCGCGGCCAGCTTGGGATTGCCGGAAGTACCGGACGTAAAGAACATCAGCATCAGGTCGCGGCCGCAGGGCGACAGCCCGGTCCGGCGAAAGCGGGAGGAATACAACGGATATTCCTCGTCAAAGCTGCGCCATCCCTCGCGGCTGCCGTTGACGATCATCCTGTATTTCAGGCTGCCGCACTCCTTTTCGGCCGCCTCCGCCTGGGCAGCCACGTCGCCGTCCGCCGTGCAGACGAGGCCGTCGATCTTCCCGGCCGCAAAGCGGTAGGCAAAGTCGTGCGCCTGCAGCTGGCAGGTAGCCGGAATGGCAACGGCGCCGAGCTTGTTCAGGGCCAGCATGGCAAACCAGAACTGGAAATGGCGCTTCAGCACCAGCATGATCCGGTCTCCCTTTTTGATGCCCAGCGCCTTAAAGTAATTGGCCACGCGGTTTGAATTCTTTTTCATATCGGAGAAGGTAAAGCGCCGCTCCTCCCCGGCCTCGTTTACATACAGGAGCGCCAGCTTTTCCGGGCTGCGCGCCGCCAGTTCGTCCGCCACGTCAAAGGCAAAGTTGAAACTATCCGTGTTTTTGAACGTAATCTCCTGCGGCGTGCCGTTTTTGTCCGTATGTACGTCGATAAAGTTCTGCCAGAGTCGTTCCTCCGTGTCCTCCTGCAGGACGCGGCCCGGCCGCGCCGTCTCGCGGGAGAGCTCCGGGATGGGTTCACCGGTGGGGTTTAAGACGATCGCGTAAAAGACGCAGTCCTCCCCGCCCGTGGCGATCATGCCGTGCGGCGTGCCTGAGTCGTAATAGATGGCGTCGCCGGCATGCAGCACTTCACGGTGGGAGCCGACCTGCACCATCAGGCTGCCGGAGACAACGATATCGCACTCCTGCCCGGCGTGGGTGGTCAGATCGACGTCGCGGCGCTGCGCCTCCTCGCTGTAGCGGCTGTGCACATACAGCGGCTCCGCGATCCGGTTTTTAAAGGAGGCCGCCAGATTGTAGTACTCCATGCCGTGCGCCTCGTCGATCCGCTGGCCGGCGCCGGCTCTGGTGAGCGTATAGGACTGCAGTTTGGGACTGTGCCCCTCGATGATGTCGGTCACGTCCACGCCGAAAGCCAGCGCGCAGCGGTACAGGAAGGCAAAGTTCAGGTCCTTTTCCCCGCGCTCGCAGGCCAGATAAGTGTCGGCGTCGACGTCCGTCTTTGCCGCCATCTCTTCCGGCGTGAAGCGGCTGATCTCGCGCAGCTCGCGGATACGCGCCGCCATCTCCATGATCTTGTAGTCCAGTCCTGTCATCTGCATGATACGGTCTCCCTCCTTACTGCAAAAAAGCTTTTTGTTTTTGCCGCCTCCGGCGAGACACTCCGCACTTCGTGCTCCGTGTCTGCGCTCGTCAGATGCAGATCCT
>CACZPX010000331.1 GCA_902783095.1 uncultured Lachnospiraceae bacterium | reverse complement strand
TACACCCGGGGCAGGACAGTATCCGCTTTGCAATCCGGAGACCAAAGCGCAGGCGGATTTCGTGATCGCCCATCCGAATATCTGCGGCGCGGCGATCGGCCACACCTTCGGCGGTCTGATCATGTATGTCCCGGGAACCAGAAAATCCTCGACTGCACCGAAGTCCGACATTACGGCGCTGAAGACCATCGCCGAGATGTGCAAGGAAGAGATGGACTACATCCCCATGAACCTTTTCGACACCTTCATCAGCGACCAGGATCAGTACGATTCCGGCGCCTTCGATGACTGGATGTACGAGACCCAGGGCATTCCGGCCTACACCATCGAATTCTGGAACATGGCCAAGAAAGCCGGCTGCCCGCTGGATTGGGACAAGCACCGCGAAGAGGAGCCGCTGGAGGAGTTAAAGCGCTTCAACGCCTGCATGAAGTGGGTGAAGGACAATGTGCCCCAGTATTACAAGGACTGGGAGCCCTATGAGCATCCCACGTTCGGCAAGGTGGAGATCGGCGGCTTCAACTACAAGTACACCTACCAGAACCCGCCGGAGCACTTGCTGCTGGAAGAGTGCGAAAACGATACGCGCTTCAACATCCGCTTCGCGCTGGCCGCGCCCAAGCTGGAGATTGAAAGCCTGCAGGCGGAGCAGCTGAAGGCCGGTCTGTACAAGGTCACGGCGGTGGTCGGCAACATCGGTTACCTGCCCACCAACGTGACGGAGCAGGCCAACATCCTGAAGATCTCCAAACCGGTCAAGGTGGAGCTTAGCGGCGCGGAGGTACTCTCCGGCAAGGCCTGCGAGGAGATCGGCAGCCTGGAGGGCTATTCCGCAACGGAGACGGGCGTGCACTTCTATGGGAACATCTCCACGCAGAAGAGCGCCAAGGCCAAGAAGAAGGTCAGCTGGGTCGTAAGCGCCAAGAAGGGAACGGAGATCACTGTGTGCGCCTCCAATCCCAAGGCCGGCACGGCTGCGGCCTCCATCAAGCTGTAAGCATATTTTTCAAATAAAAAGAACGCAGGGGCGGAAGATGCTCCTGCGTTCTTCTTTTTGCTGCAAAACGGCCGCGGGCGGGGCCGTAACGCTCCGCCGCGATGCGGCTGCTTTAACTGTAGAAGACCTGGTCGGTCCTGGCGATGGCAAAGGCCGTTAAAAAGGCGAGGTCCAGATCGGCCTCCTCCGCGGTCAGGTCATAGAAATACGCGTTGGTAAACAGGCTCTTTCCCTTTGGCGTCGTGGAGGCCAGCGTACACAGCGGGCGGCCCTTTAAGGTCACGTCGTAGGTCATGCCCAGCTTTCCGCCGGACAGACGGGAGTCTATGCGGATGCCCAGGCCGTGCAGATGGTCCCAGATGTTTTCTCCGTCAAATTTGAAGCGGGACTTGGTCGAAAAGAGATTGGTGAACCCGTTGGTCTGCGACTCTGTAGTGGCGGTCTTTCCCACCTTGTGCTGCGCCGACGCGCCGGTGAGGCGGTTTGCAAATTCAAAGGTCGCGGGGCCGATCAGGGACTGCTTCAGCATCCTGGCCTCATAGACGACCGCGCCGTTTTCATCTTTTAACAAAAAGCCCTGCTTTAAGCCTTTGCCGTCCGGCTGAAAAAGATAGGTTTTAACTGCCATGGTTCCACTCACTTTCCTGTTGTTTTAATTGCCTGTTTTTCTTTGCCGTCCTGACGGCGCTGACGATGCCCACCGCAAGGAAGACGGCGCCGGCGGCCATCACGCCGATCGGCAGGGCCACGCCGGTCGGCTGGCCGATATCGGTGGGATCCTCGGGGTTGTAGTCGATCCGGACGGCGGAGCCCACCTCCATCTCCGTGAGGATGCCCAGTTCGGTCTCGTATTCTTTTCCGTCCACGGTATACCGGACGAAGATCTGGTAGGTCGCGTCATAGTGCGTATCGTCCTCCGTGTGCTCGGGCTCGTATAATTCGAGCCGGGTGACGACGGCGTCCGTCTGCGGGTAGCTCTTGCGGTCGTTGACGATGCCGTTCAGGACGATGCCGAATATCAGCAGAAACAGACCGGCCGGCAGGAAAAACCTGGCCAGCGCGTAGTCGCTCATCCACTTTGCGAAACGGTTCATGCAGGTCCCTCTTTCAAAAGCGCCTGCGCCTTTATTCGATGGGCAGCGGGTTGCCGGCCTTGTCGAACAGCGGCAGCGGCTTTAAGAAGAGGATATCGTCGCGCAGGGCGGCCTTGCCCTCCGCCAGGATCGCCATGCGGCCCACTACCTGGCCGCCGGCCTGCTTCACCAGGCTTTCCACGGCTGCGATGGACCCGCCGGTAGAGATCACGTCGTCCAGGATCAGGATGCGCTTGCCGGCGATCTTGCGGGCGTCCGTGCCGTCCATATAAAGCATCTGTTTGCCCTTGGTGGTGATGGACTGGTCCTCCACCGCAAACACGCCGTCCATATAGAGCTTGGGAGCCTTGCGGACCAGGAAATAGGTGTTGCGTCCGCTCTGGCGCGCCATCTCATGGACCAGCGGGATGGCCTTGGCCTCCGGCGCTACCATGTAGTCAAAGTCCGGAGCGATCTTTAAGAGCTCTGCCGCGCAGGCGCAGGTGAGCTCCACGTCGCCGAAGATCACAAAGGCGCCGATGTTCAGGTCGTCGTTTAAGGGGCACAGGGGAAGATTTCTGGTCAGACCAGCGATTTCCATTTGATAGGTCATTTGCGTCACCTCGATCGTAAAGAATCTGTACATTATTATAACCAGTTTAGCGGGGGTGTCAATGACCGCGCCGCGGTGCTTAAAGGGCTGCGGCAAAAGCGCAGCGCGCAAAACGGCGGCCGTGCGGGCCCGCTGCGGTCTTTGCGTGAGACTGCGCCAAAAATCTGCCCGTTTGAAAAAACACGGGGAGGCGCCCTGCTGGTATAATAACGGTATCATGTAAAAAAGGCAGGAGGAGAAGATGTTCAATCATAAATTCTGGGGCTTTGCGGCGTTTTTCAGCATGCTGATGGCGATGATCTCCGGCATGCGCATGGGCAAGGGCCGCAAGAAACCCGCCAAAGCGGGGCAGGAAGACTGAGAAGACCGGCAAACTTATATACGGACGGCTGACGGCGCGCAAAAAATGCAAAAAAGCGCTTGTCAGTTATTTCCGATTGTGCTAAAATCGTTAGCCGTGATATATCGTATCCATTCCTTGCTCTCCGCAAAAGACGGAGGGCCAGAGACCGAAAGGAGGTAAAAAGCATGAGCAAGTACGAGTTATGCGTCGTATTGAGTGCAAAGCTGGAGGAAGAGGAGAAGAATTCTGCTCTGGAGAGAGTGAAAGAGTTCGTGACCCGCGCCGGCGGCACCATTACCGATGTGGACGACTGGGGCAAAAAGCGCCTTGCGTACGAGATCCAGAAGATGAACGAAGGCTTCTACTACTTCATTCACTTCGAGTCCGAGACCGACGCTCCCGCCGAGATCGACAGTGACCTTCGCATCATGGAGCCTGTGATCCGCTTCCTGTGCATCAAGCAGGGCGAATAAGAGAGGTATTCTATGAACAAGATCATCTTAATGGGCAGACTTACCAGAGATCCCGAAGTCCGTTACGGCGGCGCCGACAATCAGACGGCCATCGGACGTTTCTCTCTGGCGGTTGACCGCAGATTCCGCAGAGCCGGCGATTCCGTGGAGGCAGATTTCTTTAACTGCACCGCGTTTGGCAAGCAGGCGGAATTTGTGGAGAAGTACCTGAAGCAGGGGACCAAGATCCTGCTGGTGGGCCGTGTCCAGAATGACAACTACACGAACCGTGAAGGACAGAAGGTCTACAGTGTTCAGATCATTGCCGAGGAGATCGAGTTTGCGGAGAGCAAGGCTGCTGCCGCAAACAACAGGGGCCAGGCTCAGCCGGCGCCCGCTGCCGCGAACAACGGCTTTGGCGGTGCCATGCAGGCGGCCGACGACGGCTTTATGAACATCCCGGACGGTGTGGACGACGACGATCTGCCGTTCAACTAAGTGGCATTTTTTGCCTTACCATTTATGGAGGAATAAAAGATCATGGCATATAACAAGGACAAGGGTGATGCCCCCGCCAGAAGACGCGGCATGGGCATGCACAGAAGAAAAAGAGTCTGCGTGTTCTGCGGATCCGGCAAAGAGCCCATCGATTACAAGGATGTAGCGACGCTCCGCAAGTATGTCTCCGAGAGAGGCAAGATCCTTCCCAGAAGGATCACCGGGACCTGCGCAAGACATCAGCGCACCCTGACCACGGCCATCAAGCGTGCAAGACACGTGGCCCTGCTGCCGTACAGCGTAGACTAAAGCCGGCGAAAGCTGACAGAAGGAAAACGCCCCTGCCGT
>CACZPX010000330.1 GCA_902783095.1 uncultured Lachnospiraceae bacterium | reverse complement strand
TACAGGTGCGGCACGTGCGCGCTGCACTCCATGAACACCGTCACGTTGTGCGCGCAGGTCATGGCGGGATCGCTCTCCGCAAAGTGGGAATAGGTCTTTAAGAGCGTGCCGCCGGTCGAAAGCAGGGCCAGGCAGTCTGCCACCACCGCCTGCTCCACCGCGCCGCCGCCCACGGACCCGAAGGTCTCGCCGGTATCGAACACCAGCAGCTTGCTGCCCGCGCCGCGGGGGGTGTTGCCCTTGGTCTCCACCACGGTAGCCAGACAGTAGTTCCGGTTCTCGCGGTCCGCTTTGATCACATGTTCATAAAACAGCATGACTGCCTCCTTAAAACTGCGGGGCGGCGCAGACTTTGCGGCCCAGCTTTTCTTCGTAAACCACTTTGAGCGGCGTGCCGTAGAGCGCCGTAAGGAACGCGGACTCCAGCACGTCGGTGGACAGGCCGGAGGTGAGGACGCCCTGGCGGTCCAAAATGGCCACCTTGTCCTGCAAAAGCAGGGCGTGGTCCGGGTTGTGCGTGGTGAGGATCACGCCAAAGCCCTCTTCCTTGAGCGAGCCAATGGTCTCCAGCACCTTGATCTGGTTGCCGTAGTCCAGATGCGCCGTGGGTTCGTCCATCAGGATAAAGTCCGGACGCTGCGCCAGCGCGCGGGCGATGCTCACCTGCTGGCGCTCGCCGCCGCTGATCTGCGAGTAGGACTTGTCCGTGAGCTTGTCGATGCCCATGCGGGCGATGGCCTCTCTGGCGATGTCGTAGTGCTCCTCCTTGGGGCGGGAGAGGATGCCCAGGTGCGGCGCGCAGCCGGTCACCACGTAATCCAGGACCGTAAAGTCAAAGGAGGGGACGATGAGCTGCGGCACGAAGCCGATCAGGCGCGCCACCTTTCTGGGCGGGATCTTTACGATATTCTCGCCGTTCAGGAGGATCTCGCCGCTGTCCACGCGCGCCAGGTTCGCCATGCAGTTTAAGAGCGTGGTCTTGCCCGCGCCGTTGGGTCCCAGGATGCACACGACCTCACCGCTGCGGAACGTGAAGTTCACGTCCTTTAAGATGACGCGTTCTTTGGTATAGGAGAAGCAGAGGTCTACCCCCTGCAGGTTGGAATTCCTTGCAGCCATCAGGTCACCTTCGCTTTCTGCTTCCACAAGAGCCAGGCGTAGATAGGCGCGCCGATCACACCGGTCAGAATGGAGAGCGGGATCTCCAGCGCGGTCGCCGTGCGGGCCACCGTGTCGATGAGCAGCAGAAACAGCCCGCCCATCAGCATGGCGCAGGGCAGCATCTTGGTGTTGTCGGAGCCGACCAGCAGACGGCCAAGGTGCGGGATCACCAGGCCGATCCAGCCGATGGTGCCGCTGATGCACACCGCGGAGGCCGTCATCATGCTGGCCACGGCGATGGTGAGCGTGCGGATCACCTTTAAGTTGACGCCCAGGGTGCGGGCCTCGCTCTCGCCAAAGGAGATGATGTTGAGCTGCCAGGACAGGAGCAGCAGGATCACCGCGCCCCCCACGAACACCGGCAGCACGGCCAGCAGCGTGTCCGTCTTGACGGAGGCCACGGAGCCCATCTGCCAGTAGATGATGGTGGAGAGCTGGGTCTCCTCGTCGGCGACGAATTTTAACAGGGTGCACAGCGAGCTCATGAAGCCGTTGACGATGGTGCCGGAGAGGACCAGCATCAGCGTGGAACTGTTCTTCATGATCTTGGGGATGGCAACGGATATGGTGACCGCCAGAAGCCCTACGGCGAAGGCGGAGATCTGTCTGAAGAAGATGGAGCCGCCCACGATGATGGACAGGGCAGCGCCTACGCTGGCGCCCGAGGAGACGCCGAGGATGTCCGGAGAGACGAGCGGGTTGCGGAAGACGCTCTGATAGACGGCGCCGGACAGCGCCAGGCAGGCGCCGATCAGGATGGCGCCGAAGATGCGCGGCAGGCGAAGCACGAAGATGACGTTCTCCATGGCTTCGTTTTCGCCGCCGCCGCGGAAGTGGTCGACGATCGCGCGGAAGGCCTCGGACGGCACAAAGGAGAACCGTCCCACGCACAGCGCGATCACGGCCGCCCCGAGGGTGGCCACGATCAGGAAGATGATCACGGCTTTGTAGGATCTGAAGGTTTGCATACTTGCTCCGGGAAAAAGAAAGCTGCTGCCGGTGCAGGCCGGCAGCAGCGGGTGTCAGAAATTACTCCGCGAGACCCATCTGTTCCGCGGTGAAGGTCTGGCCGTAGACGACGTTGTAGAAGTTGTTGGCGTCCTCAACCAGCTGTTCGGTGGTGTACAGATCGGGATGCAGGTTGTGCACGGCCCAGCAGACGCCCAGGCAGGCGCTGACGGTGGGGTAATCCCACGGCTCCAGAGCCGACGGGAACATGTACACGTCGCCGTTCTTGACGGCCGTCACGCTGGCGAATTCCGGTGCGTTCAGCACGTCGTCAACGGTGTAGGTGGCATACTGCGGGATCCAGATCACGTCGGGGTTCCAGCCCACGATCTCTTCGGCGCTCACTTCGGCAAAGCTGCCCAGCACGTCCACGCCCTCAACGGCGTTCCTGGCGCCGGCCGCCGCCATGATCTCGCTCTGGATCATCGCGCCGGGGGCCACGCTGGTCATGCTGTCGCCGCCCATGAACAGGACGCTCTTGTCAGTCTCGGAAGCGATGCCCTGGGCCTTGGCGATGGTGGAATCAAACAGGTCGATCAGTTCCTGCGCGCGCTCGTTCTTGTTCACGACCTGGCCCAGGAGTTTCTGCGCGTTCTTGATGGTGTCAAAGCTCTCGGTGGAGGACAGGATCACGATGGCCGGGATGTTCACAGCCTTGAATTCCTCTACCATGAAGGCGAAGCGCTCCGGCAGGATCGCAAGGTCGGCGCCGGTGGTCAGGACGGTCTCGTAGTTCACGTTCTTGCCCTTGCCGATCTGGATCACGTCGTTGGCCAGTTCCGGATAGACGTAGGAATAGAGTTTGTCGGCCATCTCTTTGTTGCCGAAGCCGGCGATCAGGCTGCCGCCGCCGCCCAGAACGACCGCGGTGTTCATGGTGGGGTTGTGGGTGCCTACCAGCCTGGTGGCGGGCTGCTCAAAGGTCACTTCGTTGCCCATGATATCGGTGACCGTGAGCGGGAAGCCTTCGACGGCCGCGGCTTCTGTCGTGGTCTCGGGCGCAGCCGTGGTCTCGGGGGCCGCGGTGGTCTCGGGGGCGGCAGTTGTTTCAGGGGCTGCAGTGGTGGTCTCGGGCGCTGCGGTGGTGGTTTCCGGGGCCGCAGTGGTGGCGGGAGCTTCCGCGACAGTCGTTTCAGGGGCCACAGTGGTGGTGTCGGTGCTGCCGCAGGCGGTCATGGAAAGGACACAGGCCAGCGCCAGAACCAGTGCAAGGATCTTTTTGGACATTTTTTCTCCTCCGTAATGATTGGATCGTGACCGTGGGACGACGGGCCGTCCGGCTGTTAAAAGACAAGAGGCGGCCGGCAGCCTTTTCCCGTACGGAAATCGCTAACAGAACCACATTAGCAAACAGAGACAGACGCGTCAAGGGATGAAGCCCGCTATGGAAAATATCGAATATAGTTAGGATGGAACGGAATAAAAGAGAGACGGGGCCCTGACCGGCAGGGCAGCCGTCTCTTAAAAAACGGGGATGAACCGCGTTGCGGCCCTTACGGCCAGGCCGCGGCGTCGCCGTCGGGATCGGTCTTCGGCAGGCCGTCGATCAGCTTCTGCTCGCACAGGCCGCAGATGCCGGCGGGGTAGTAGGTGTACCGCACGTCGTCGGTGTAGTCCTCCGCGTCGTCCGGCACGTTGATGTAGAGCGCCAGCTCGCGTTCCTTGCAGTAGGGGCTCGGCAGCAGGTGGCTCTCCTTGCAGACCTCGTAGGCGACGTGCGCCTTGCAGATGGTGGTGGGCTCGGTGCCGGCCGCGAAATACTCCGTGCGGATCACCTCGCGGTCGTCTAAGGCGCAGGCGGAACCCGCCAGCATGCCGGATTTGGTGCAGATGCGGCACTCCACGATGTTGGGCGGTACCGTAAAGTTGCGGTAGGCCTTGTCCGCGGTGATGCCCTCCATGATCTTTTTCCACAGCACCTTGTGGAAGGAACGGTCGTCCGTGTCCTCAAACTTGGAGTTGTCGTCAAAGCCGCTCCAGATGCCCATGGTGTAGTAGGGGGTATAGCCCACGAACCAGAGGTCGTTGTAACTGGAGGTGGTGCCGGATTTGCCGGCCGCCGGCAGGTTCTCCGGCTTGGCCTCCGGACTGCTGGAGGAGAAGAGGTCGTTCAACCGGGTGTCTTCCAGGGAGTCCGCCATGGCGGAGGTGAGCAGGAAGGCGCTCTCCTCGCTGATCACGCGGTGCGTATCCTGCACGTTGCTTAAGATCAGCGCACCGTTGGCGTCCAGGATCTTGGTATACAGGATGGGCGCGTTGTAGATGCCGTTGTTGGCGATGGTCGCATAGGCCGCCGTAAGCTGCATGTTGGTCACGCCCTGCGTCACGCCGCCCAGGGCCAGCGTGGCGCGCACGTCGTGCCGGCCGGAGGCGATGGTCTCCGAGGTCTCGGGG
>CACZPX010000329.1 GCA_902783095.1 uncultured Lachnospiraceae bacterium | reverse complement strand
CTGGCCCAAAGCCTTCCGGCGTCCAGCCTGGACCTGCTGGACTACAGCCTTGCGGCGGACGATCTTTCCGCATTGCTCTCCTACCGGCTTGCCGGGGAGACAAAAGAGAGCCTGACCGCCGCCTTTCCGGATCTCGACCCGGCCCTTGCCGCGCGCATCGTCGCCTGTGCCGATCCGTTCCTGTCCTTTTCGCAGCTGGCCGCGGCGGTCACCACGCGCGATACCACGCGCACGGCCGTAAACCGCGCGCTGATGCGCATTTTGCTGAACATAAAAAACCCGGCGCAGCCCCTGCCGTTTTACCGCGTGCTGGGCTTTCGCCGGGATTCCCGCATTCTGCATACCGTCCGGACGCGGGCAGACCGTCCGCTCCTTACCAAGGTGGCAGACCTTCCCGCGCCTTACTATGACGGCGAACTTGCCGCCGACCGCGTCTACGCGCTGGCCGTGTATCAAAAAGCCGGCATCAGACTGCCTGACGCGTTCCATGCCGGTCCTGTGATCGTGTAGTCTTCGGCAATAATCCCTATCGGGTATAATTCAGCTAAACAGAATGGTTTTTACACCCGTTCGGGATCAGTCTTTTCTTTCCCGTAAAATGAAAAAGCGCTGTTCCGAATTGATGGAACAGCGTTTCTCCGTTCTTTCTTAATGGTGTAAGATCCTTCGACTCCGGCCGCTGCGCGGACTTCGCTCAGGATGACAGGCTGGGCAGTTTCACCGCTGCGCGGCTTCCGCTCAGGATGACAGATACCCTTAACGCGGCCGCTGCGGCCCTCTGCCGTGCGGCGCGCCGGGCCGTGCGCCCGGCTCTATGTGCCCGCCGTAGTTTAAGCCCGGTCCGCTGTGGCCGCCCTGCGCGGACCCGCCAAAGTGCAGGTTCACGCCCGTGCCGCCGTGCGAACCGCCGCCAAAGCCGCCGGTCCCGCCGGGGCCGTTGTTCTGCTGCTTGGGGATGGGCACGCGCTGCACGTTCTTAAACAGGTAGCGCTCGTTGGTGGACCGCAGGTTCAGGCTGTCGCGGCGCACGTAGCTTCCGGCCTCCCACTTGGCGCGCACACTCTTTAGCTGCGCCTTCCACATGCCGGTGACGAGCAGGGCGATCAGGATCCCCGCGATCACCGCGTACAGGATCCAGTTGCTGTTAAACGCGCCGGAAACGCGCGCGGCATCTTCGGCCGCCTGCGTCTCGTCCGCAAACGCCGTGGCCGGGAGCAGCAGGGAAAGCGCGTTCATCATCAAAAACAGACTATTCTTCATGGCGCCTTCCTCCTTATACGTTCATAAAATACATCAGTGCATAGGCGGCCGCGCCGGCGATCGCAAAGATGATCGCCCGCCACTTCCACAGCGCGCCGGTATCCAACGGCAGATCGCCCACAAACTTGCCGGTCTGCCCGTTCATGGCAAAGGTGTAGGTCTGCCCGTTCCATTTGGTGGTGAGCAGCCACACCGGATACAGCGTGTACAGGATCCTGGAGTTGGTCATGCGCACCGAGCTGTTGGTGAGCGTCACCGTCTCGTAGCCGCTCACGGTGCTGCGGAACACCTGTTCCGTGGTGGCGCGGGCGCGCGTGTTGATGCGCTCCGTGCAGTCGGCGCTCTTTACGTCGTAGCGGTCCGCCAGATACCCGGACAGATAGGCCGTATCAAAGGGTACCGCCTGGGAAAAGTCAAAGGGCTCCAGCGAATCCATCAGATCGTCCGCCATCTTGGAGGAGGCGTCGGCCGGGATGCGCTCAAAGTCCAGTTCGCCGGCACGCTCTATGGAATAATAGCTGGTCTCCGTGTACATATAGTCCGGGTCCTGCCACATGCGCGTGCGCGTGCCGCGGTAGAGCATGTTCGCGTCCGCCGTGCCGTCAAACAGCCAGAACGGGACGTACACGCCCTTGATCTCCTCGATATGGTTCTGGTCGGTAAACGCCTTTGGCAGCAGTTTTTTGCCGCTGATGTGGCTCTTTAGGGCCCTGACGGCCGCGTCCTTGTCCATCTTGAACGGAATCACGTAGTCGGGCTTTAACTCGCCGGACAGGCGCCCCGTGATGACCATGGGACTGCCGCAGTAGGGGCAGGTGGTGGCCGCCGTGGTGGTGTCGCCGATCACCTGGCCGCCGCAGGACTTGCAGGAGAACACGCTCATGTTGGCGGATTCCGCGTCCGTAAAGTGCGTGCCGGGCTCCGCCCATTCCATCTCGTCCGCGGCGCTGCTGTTTTCCAGCTCCTGGCCGTAGCCGGCCAGGGTCTCCACCTCGTACTCGTTCTCGCAGAACGGGCAGGTGAGTTTCTGCG
>CACZPX010000328.1 GCA_902783095.1 uncultured Lachnospiraceae bacterium | reverse complement strand
TCGGGGGTCACGGCCCACAGATGCTCGGAAACGCCCACCTGGCCCCAGCCGAACTGCAGCTGGCTCGCGTAGGTGCGCAGCTTGTCGCGGACCTTGCCGCCCAGCAGCTGATAGATCGGGACGTCAAAATACTTGCCCTTGATGTCCCAGAGCGCGATATCGATCGCGGCGATGCCCGCAAAGATAATCGGACCGCCGTTCTGGCCCCAGAACGTCTTCTTGTACATGGTCTCCCACAGCAGCTCTGTCTGAAGCGGATCCTTGCCGATGACGAGTTCTGCCAGGTCGCAGACCATGCCGAACGCGGCGGAACCGCCCACGCCGTAAGCGATGCCGGCTTCTCCGTCACCCGTCAGGCCGTTGTCCGTGTAGACACGGCAGCCGATCGGGCTGTTCTGCTTGCTGTTCGCAGTAGGCAGACGGAAGACTTCAACTTTCGTGATCTTCATGAAAAACCTCCTTAATTGTATCTCATGTCCTGCAGCCGGTATCTCTTTGGCGGCGGACGATAGTCCTTTACTGCATCTGTTGTTCGATGTACGTTATCATCTATATTATCTGTTTATATATTCGTCTGTTCACTTGTTCGATAGGTGCAATTATAGGACTCCCATTACGCGCTGTCAACTCATTTTCCCAAGCGCGCGGTTACAGTTCTTAGGCAATTTGCCGGGCTTGCTGCAATCACATTCGCAGCCTTAGGCTGCTCATGTCCTACGCCCGGCAAATGCGGCTCTGTGCAAGCACAGCCGCGCTTGCCGGGCTTGCTGCACAAAAAACCCGGCAGATGCCGGGTCGTGTCTGGTAAGTATGAAGAAAAGGATCGGTTTGGCCGTACGGCCCGCGTCTTACCGTCCGGGCTTTGGCGCGTAGGACATGGTGTTGACCTCGTATACGGTCACAAAGGCCTTGGGGTCCACCGCCTCCAGGTAGTGGCGCAGTTTCTGGTACTCCTGCTTGTCCACGATCACCACGATCTCCTGGTGCTTTTCCATGTTGTAGGCGCCGGTGGCCTCGTACAGCGTGGCGCCGCTGTGCATGTCGTTGACAATAAAGTCCCGGATCTTGTCCAGCTTCTCAGAAATGATGCACACACGACGCTTCTTCTCAAAACCGAAGATGAAGCGGTCCACCACCAGGCCCATAAAGTAGGTGCCCAGCGCGGACAGCAGCGCGGTCTTTACATCGTACACGAACAGGGACAGAGCGGCTACCACCATGCCGGCAATGGACACGGCACGGCCGAAGTCGATCTTAAAGAACTTGTTTAAGATCTTGCCGATGATGTCGATGCCGCCGGAGGAGGCGTTGCGCACGAACAGCATGGCCAGACCGATGGAGACCGTAACGCAGAACATGACCATGTCCAGGAAGGGATCGCCCATGACGCCCGTGTAGTTCGGAAGCAGGATCTCAAACAGGCGCTGGAACAGCGGCAGCAGAATGGAGGTGTACACCGTCTTGATGCCAAAGTCCTTGCCGATCAGGAAAAAGCTGATGATCAGCAGCAGAATATCGATGATCAGCGTGATCATGGAGATGGGGATGGGAATAAAGTTGTGCAGGATGATGGACAGACCGGAGATGCTGCCTACGGACAGATGGCTCGGTACCAGAAAGAAAAACACCGAGGCGGCCACGATGCCGGTCGCAAACGTGATGACGAAAAACTCCCAGATCTTCTTTTTCATAACGGCTCCTTCTTAAGCAATGGTTCGACCATAACTTAACGCATTTGCCGCCGTTATCCAATTTATTTTCCGAACAATCCGCAGCCTGCGCCTTTGTTATATAAGTGTTGCTTACTGTCTGCGGCTTTTTTAAGTTCCCCGCGCTCCGGCGGCGTGCTCCCGAAGGAATGCGGCTTTTCCGCCCCTCTTCTGCCGCACTGTCCGCAGAGCAGAAAGATCCCCTGCGCCGCGCGGCACAGGGGACACCGATCAGCCGATCTTGCTGATAAAGATATAATTCAGCACGCCCGCGACAGCCAGGAACAGGCCGCCCACGGCCACCAGATGCAGAAAGCTGCGCTTCTTTTCGCGCCGGCGCGCCTTAAAGTCCGCATAACTCTCCTTTTTGTCCTTCTTGACGGTAAAGAGCCAGGTAAAGGAACGCACGGCATAGGAGATGCCGTCAAAGGCGCCCTCTTTCGACACGAACATCAGTCCGCCGAAGCAGGCGAGCAGCATCCCCACGATAAAGAGCCCGTCGCACCAGGCCATCAGCCGGTCCATGCCGGACGCGCCGGACGCGAAGCCTCCGCGGTACCACACGACCAGCAGCACGGCAATCGTGCCGGCGCCGGCCGTGACCGCGTATTTCAGCCACGGACGGGTGTTCGCCGTCCCGCTATTCTGTACGTCTTCCTCTTGTCTTTCCTGCGGTTCCATGTCTTATTCCTGACCGTACCGCGCGCGGTACTGCTCCAGTTCCTTTTTGGTGCCGCGTACAAAGTGACCGGGAACCAGCTCGTACAGCGCGGGCGTCTCCTCCGAATACTCGTGGTCCGTGAGCGGGTTGTAACGGATGCGCACCCGTCCCTTCTCGGAAGCCGGATCCGGCAGCGGGATGGCCGACAGCAGCGACCTGGTGTACGGATGCATGGGATGGGCAAACAGCTCGTCGGAGGTCGCAAGTTCCACCAGGTTGCCGAAGTACATCACGCCGATCCGGTTCGAAAAATATTTTACCACGGAGAGATCGTGCGCGATGAACAGAATGGTCAGGCCCATGGTCTGGCACAGCTCGTTTAACAGGTTGATCACCTGCGCGCGGATGGACACGTCCAGTGCCGAGATCGGCTCGTCCGCGATGATCAGTTCCGGTCTCATGATGATGGACCGCGCGATGCCGATGCGCTGGCGCTGGCCGCCGGAGAACTCGTGCGGGTAGCGGGCCGCGTGCTCGCTCACCAGACCTACCGTCTCCAGCATCTTGAAGACCTGCTCGTCGATGTACTGCTTGTCCTTCACGCCCTGGATGCGCAGGCCCTCCGCGATGATCTCCTTGACCGTCATGCGCGGGTCCAGCGACGCCACGGGATCCTGATAGATCATCTGGATCCGGGTCACCAGCTTGGACTTTTTGAGCTGCCTGCGGCTGCGGTGGTACTCCTTTGTCAGCCTCTGCTTTTCCTCCGGGGAGGCGGCCTTTACGGCCTCCCGGTACTCCTCGTCCAGACGCTTTTCCTCGTCGCGGATCCACTCCTCATTGGCGTGCTTGCGGTCGTGTTTTGCCTTCCTGATCTCCTCCTGCAGTTCGGCGATGCGCGCGTCGATCTCCTGCTGCCGGCCCGCGTCCGCGCCGGAACGTTCCTTTTTCAGCGCGCGGATCTCGTCCTCATAGGCGCGGGTGCCCGCCACGATGCGGCGGCCTTTGAAATACACGCTGCCGGAGGTCGCTTCGTACAGCTTGATGATGGTCCGCCCCGTGGTGGTCTTGCCGCAGCCGGACTCGCCCACCAGGCCGAACACCTCGCCGCGTTTGATGTCGAACGACACGTCGTCCACGGCCTTCTTTTCCCGGCCGCGTTTGCCGAAATACATGCACAGATGCTCCACGCGCAGCAGGGGCTCTTCCTTTTCGGAAGCCTGCATTGCGGCAGTGGTTTTCAATTCTTCGCTCATGCCTTGGCCTCCCTCTTTTCCCGCACCTTCTCAATGCGTTCCTGCAGCACCGGCGGAAGTTCCAGCTTGGGTGCGTTCGGGTGCAGCAGCCAGGTGGCCGCGTAGTGCGTGTCGGTGATCTTAAACATCGGCGGCTGCATCTCAAAGTCGATCTTCAGCGCGTTCACGTTGCGTTCCGCAAAGGCGTCGCCCTTGGGCGGATAGATCATGTTGGGCGGCGTGCCCGGGATGGACTCCAGCTTCTCCTTGGTGCCCAGATCCGGCACGGACGCCAGCAACGCCCAGGTGTAGGGATGCGCCGGCTCGTAGAAGACCTCGTCCGCCGTGCCGTACTCCACGATCTTGCCGGCGTACATGACCGCGATGCGGTCCGCCATGTTGGCGATGACGCCCAGGTCGTGCGAAATGAAGATGACGGACAGGTTGCGCTGCCGTTTCAGATTGTTGATCAGTTCCAGGATCTGCGCCTGGAGCGTCACGTCCAGGGCCGTGGTCGGCTCGTCGCAGATCAGGATCTCC
>CACZPX010000327.1 GCA_902783095.1 uncultured Lachnospiraceae bacterium | reverse complement strand
GAAGTACTACATCACGGCCTACGGCACGATCGACGAGATGAAGACCTACCTGACGGACTATTTCAAGGAAGACGGCACGGTGTACTATGACATCACCGACATCCCGGACCGCGGCATCGTATGGGACGGCAACAGCGCCAAGGGCGGGCATCTGACGGATGATCCGAACGGCTACGTGCTGCCGACTTCCAACACCGAGTATCTGGAAGAGGCCTTCTTAAAGACGCTCACCGACGAGGAGCTGCGCTACGCCCGAAACGAGATCGTGGCAAGGTACGGCAGGATCTTCAAGACCAAGGTGATCCGGGATTACTTTGTGGCGAAGGCCTGGTATACGCCGCTGTATCAGCCGGAGGAGTTTGACGCCATGCAGGAATCCCTGCTGAACGAATATGAAAAGGCGAATCTGGCCCTGATCAACAAGATCGAAAAAGAGCGGGCCGACGCCAAGAAAACGACCCCTTAAGGAGTGACCATGCAGGAGCATACCGTATCCGAAGCCGAACAGGCCGGCGCGCCCGCGCAGACCGAACGGCTGTATTATACCGACAGTCACCTGCGCGTCTTTGACGCGCAGGTCCTGTCCTGTGAGCCTTTTGCCCCGAAGGACGGTTACGATACGTCCATCACCCACCGCGTCGTGCTGAACGCGACGGCCTTCTTTCCGGAGGGCGGCGGCCAGTACGGGGACGTGGGAACGCTGGGCGGCGTCCGGGTGCTGGACACCCGGGAAAAGGACGGCGTCATCTATCACTACACCGACGGCGCCCTGACGCCCGGCGATACGGTCCGCGGCGAACTGGACTGGGACGAGCGTTTTTCCCGCATGCAGCAGCATTCCGGCGAGCACATCGTTTCGGGGCTGGTGCATCAGCTGAAGGGCTACGACAACGTGGGCTTTCATCTGGGACCGAACGTGACCACCCTGGACTTTAACGGGCCGCTCACGCCGCAGGAACTGGAAGAGCTGGAACTGCGCGCCAACCGCGCGGTGACGGAGAATATCGCGTTTATCGTGACCTTCCCCACCAAAGAAGAGGAGGCTGCCCTCAACTACCGCTCCAAGATCGATATCGCGGGGCAGGTGCGTCTGGTGACGGTCCCCGGCATCGACTGCTGCGCCTGCTGCGCGCCGCACGTGTACCGTTCCGGCGAAGTGGGGCTGATCCGCTTTGCGGACGCCGTGCCGTGGAAGGGCGGCGTGCGCCTTACGATCCTCTGCGGCTTCCGCGCCCTGGCAGACTACCGAGAAAAGAGCAGTGCGGTAAAGCAGATCTCCGCGCTGCTGTCGGCGCCGCAGGCGGAGGTCGCCGCGGCGGTGGAGCGCGTAAAAGACCAGTCCGAAAAGCGCCGCGAGGCCTTGATCGGCTGGCAGAAAAAACTGGTGACGGACCTGCCGCAGACGCTCTCCGGCGTGCAGCTGCTGTTTGAAGAGGAGCTGGACAAGAACGTGGCGCGGGAGTACGTCAACGCGGCCGTGGCACGCGGTGCGGCACTGGCCGGCGTCTTTACGGGCACGGACGAGACGGGCTACAGCTACGTGCTGGGCAGCGCGGCGGAAGACTTAAGGCAGGTAGCGGCGCAAATGAAAACCGCCCTTAACGCGAAGGGCGGCGGAAAGTCCGAGATGATCCAGGGTCAGGTGGAGGCCTCAAAGGAGCGGCTCAAGAGCTTTTTCCTGCGGGCCAGATAGTAGATCACGAACAGGATCGAGGTCACGGCCCAGCTTAACGGGTAGACGATGATCACCACGTTGACGCTGTGGTAGATGGGCATGAAGATCGTGATAAAGATGATGCGCAGCACGCAGATGCCGCCCAGCGTCATGACGGTGGGGATCCCCACGATGCCCAGACCGCGCAGCGTGCTGGCCAGGACCTCCATCCCGGTGTAGGTGACATAGAAGGACGACATGCCGATCACGATCTTGGTGCCCACCTCGATCACGGCCGGATCGTCCGTGAAGATCCTAAACAGCGGCTCGCGCAGGAGCACCACGATCGCGGAGATGGCGACCGAGGCCGCGGCGTGCATGATCAGCGTGGCGCGGCAGCTGTCCTTGACGCGGGTCATGTCGCCGGCGCCGTAGTTCTGCCCCACGAAGGTGGTGACGGAGGTGCCAAGCGCGCCGCTCACCATCCAGAAGAGGGCGTCGATCTTGCGGTAGGCGCCGAAGGCGGCCACGGTGGTCTTGCCCAGGGTGTTGATAAAGGACTGGATGGTCATATTGGCAATGCCGAACAGGGCCGACTGGAAGCCGGCGGGGATGCCGATCTTTAACTGGACCTTCATCACCTGCGGGTAGACGCGGATCTTGCGCAGCACCAGCTTATAGGTGTCGTCGAGTTTCATGATGCGGCGCGTCACGAGCACGGCGCTGATGGTCTGGGCGCTGATGGTGGCGATGGCCACGCCGGCCACGCCCAGCGGGAAGGCGAGCACCAGCAGCAGGTCCCCCGCGATATTGATGAGGCAGCAGATGATCAGGTAGTAGAGCGGCCGGACGGAGTCGCCCAGCGCGCGCAGGATGCCCGAGCCGATGTTGAAGATGATGGACGGCACCAGACCGGCGAACAGGATGCGCAGATAGACGAGCGAATCGTCCATCAGCGAGGCGTCGGTGCGCATGACGGTCATGAGCGGCCGGGAAAAGATCATGCCGATCAGGGTGAGCAGCGCGCCGCCGATCAGGGCGAGCGCGTAGCCGTTGTGGATGTCGCGGTGCACGCCGTTTAAGTTGCGGGCGCCGAAATGCTGGGCCACGGTGACCGTGGCGCCGCTCGCGATACCGCCGAAAAACCACATGGTGACGCCGGCCACCTCGCCAGCGGAACCGCCCACGGCGGCCAGCGCGTCGGTACCGACAAAGTTGCCGACCACGATGGTATCGACCATATTGTAAAGCTGCTGGAACAGCGAACCGATCATGATGGGGATGCAGTACGTGAGGATCCCCTTCCAGATGGATCCGGACATGATGTAGTCGTCGCTCTTCGGTGTCAGACTGAAACGCATTATCTGTAAAACCTCCCAATAACGCATTGGAATTCACTCTATCATATTATATGCAAAAATCAAGTTTATATTATTAGGAAACAATACCGCGCGCAAAAGGGATCTGCGGCAGGTAGACTTTTTTGCGCGGTTGTGCTACAGTAAGCAGGTGGGCAAATTGCCCCTTAAGGAGCGGTTGACATGAGCAGACGCATTTTACTGAAACTGAGCGGCGAGGCCCTGGCGGGGCCCGCAAAGACGGGTTTTGACGAGGAAACGGTGCGCAAGGTGGGCCAGCAGATCAAGCGGGCTTACGACGAAGGCCTGCAGATCGCGGTCGTGATCGGCGGCGGCAACTTCTGGCGCGGCCGCAGCTCGGACGCGATCGACCGCGTCAAGGCGGACCAGATCGGCATGCTGGCCACGGTCATGAACTGCCTGTACGTGTCCACGCTTTTTGACAGCCTGGGCATGAAGACGGAGGTCTTCTGCGCGTTTGAGGTGGGCGGCATCGTAAAGCTGTTCGACTACGACGCGGTGGAGAAGGCCCTGTCGGACGGCAAGGTCGTGTTCTTTGCGGGCGGCACGGGCCATCCGTACTTTTCCACGGATACGGGCGTCGCGGTGCGCGCCGTGGAGATGAAGGTGGACGAGATCCTGCTGGCCAAGGCCGTGGACGGCGTCTACGACAAGGACCCCAAGGTCTATCCGGACGCGGTGAAGTTCGACACCATCCCCATCGACGAGGTGGTGGCGCGCAAGCTCCAGGTGATCGACCTGGCTGCGGCCATCCTGTGCATGGAGAACCGGGTGCCGATGGCGGTGTTCGGCCTGGCCGGAGAGGATAGCATCTACAACGCCATCTGCGGGAACATCACAGGGACCCGCATCACGGTCTGAAAAACGTAAACATACGCGGCCGCCGGCCGTGCAGACGATAGAGCAACCGAAGACAGCATAAAAGGAGGGATCATTATGGAGGACATCATTCAGGTTTCCGAAGAGAAGATGGAAAAGACCCTGTCCAACCTGTTGGATGAGTATGCGGTCATTAAGGCAGGAAGAGCCAATCCCGCGCTGGTCAGCAGGATCATGGTCGATTATTACGGCGTTCCCACGCCGATGCAGCAGGTCGCCAATATCTCCGTGCCGGAGGCGCGGCTCATCCAGGTGCAGCCCTGGGACCGTTCCATGTTGAAGGCGGTGGAAAAGGCGATCCAGAAATCCGATCTGGGCATCAACCCCAACAACGACGGCACCATCATCCGCCTGATCTTCCCGGAACTGACGGAGGAGCGCCGTAAGGACCTCGCCAAGGACATCAAGAAAAAGGGCGAGGACGCCAAGGTAGCGGTCCGCAACATCCGCCGCGACGCCAACGACAAGATCAAGAAGGCGGAGAAGGACGGCGAGTACACCGAGGACGACAGCAAGCAGACGCAGGACGAACTGCAGAAGGCCACGGACAAATTCATCAAGAAGATCGACGAGGCCGTAGAGGCAAAGACCAAGGAAGTTATGACGGTATAACTTTCCGCAATAGAGGCAAGGGGCGGTCGGGATCCTGACGGCCCCTTTTTTCGGAAAGGAACGCAATGGAAGACAACGGCAAGACCATTCCGCGGCACGTGGCCATCATTCTGGACGGCAACGGCCGCTACGCGAAGGCGCACGGCCTGCCGCGCAGGCTGGGGCACAAGGCCGGATGCGACAACCTGGAGACACTGGTGGAGGACGCCGCCGACCTGGGCATAGAGATCCTGACCGTGTACGGTTTTTCCACGGAGAACTGGAAGCGCTCGGACGAAGAGGTGGGCGCTCTGATGACGCTGTTTCGCATCTACCTAAAGCGGCTGCGTAAGGTGGCGGCGGCCAAAAACGTGAAGGTCACGGCCATCGGCGAGGTGTCGCGCTTTTCCGCGGATATCCGGGAGGCGCTGGCGGAGCTGGAGGCGGCCACAAAGGACAACACGCGCATGCGTTTTGTGATCGCCATCAATTACGGCGCGCGGGACGAACTGACGCGCGCGGCAAGACGGCTGGCGGCGCAGGCCGCGGCCGGGGAGCTGGACCCGGCGTCCATCACGGAAGAGACCATAGCGGGCGCGCTGGATACGGCGGACCTGCCGGATCCGGACCTGCTGATCCGCACGGGCGGAGAGCAGCGGCTGTCCAACTACCTGCTGTGGCAGTCCGCCTATACGGAGTTTTACTTTACGGAGGTACTGTGGCCGGATTTCCACCGCGAACAGCTGGAAGAGGCCATTGAAGAATACGGCCGCCGCAACCGGCGGTATGGAGGAAGATAAATGTTCTGGGTTCGACTGCGCAGCAGTATCATTTTGACGGCGATCCTGATCTTTTTCATGGTGTTCGGCGGGCTGCCGCTGTTTCTGGCGCTCGCGGCGGTCACCTTCGTGGGCATGATGGAGCTCTACCGGGCGTTCGGCATCCACCGGACCGGCCTGGCCGTGACCGCGTATATCCTGTGCGCCGGCTATCAGGCGCTGGTCTGGTTTGGCTGGGACGCCTGGGATCTGGCCTACCTGCTGCTTTCGCTCGCCGTCCTGTTTGCTGTCTACGTGCTGACCTTCCCCAAATTCCAGGACCGGCAGCTTTTGGAGGCCTTCTTTGGCCTGGTCTACGTGGCCGTGATGCTGTCCTACGTCTTTAAGACCAGGCAGATGACGGACGGCGCCTATCTGGTGTGGCTGATCTTTTTATGCTCCTGGGGCAGCGACGTTTCGGCCTACTGTTTCGGCATGCTGCTCGGAAAGCATAAGCTGACCCCCATCTTAAGCCCCAAAAAGAGCGTGGAAGGCGCGGTCGGCGGCGTGGTGGGCGCGGCGCTTTTGGGAACGGTGTACGCCCTGATCTTTAAGGATCACATCACGGTATTCGGAAATCCGGTGCTGAGCGTGGCCGTCCTGTGCGCGGCGGGCTCGGTGATCGCCCAGATCGGCGACCTGGCGGCTTCCGCCATCAAACGCAACCATGAGATCAAGGACTACGGCACGCTGATCCCGGGGCACGGCGGCATCATGGACCGCTTCGACTCCGTGATCTTTACGGCGCCCATCGTGTACTATCTGATCACGGCGCTGCAGCTGTTTTAAGAAAGGCGCGGCAGGGAGCGTCCGCAGCGCGTAAAAGACAATGACGAAAAACCTTTCCCTCCTGGGGTCTACCGGTTCCATCGGCACGCAGACCCTGGAGATCATCAGAAACAATAAGGACATTGCCGTGTCCGCCCTTGCGGCGGGCAGCAACGTGCGGCTCATGGAAGCGCAGATCCGTGAATTCGGACCGGCGCTTGCCTGTCTGTACGACGAGGCCGCGGCGGCGGATCTGAAGGTGCGCGTGGCGGATCTGAACGTGCGGGTCGTATCCGGCATGGACGGCCTGCTGGAGGCGGCGACGCTCGCACAGGCGGATACCGTGCTGGGCGCGATCGTCGGCATGGTGGGCATCCGGCCGGTGATGGCGGCGATCGAAGCCAAAAAGAAGCTGGCGCTCGCCAACAAGGAGACGCTGGTCACGGCGGGGCATCTGATCATGCCGCTGGCGGCCCAGAACGGGGTCGCCCTTCTGCCCGTGGATTCCGAGCATTCGGCCATCTTTCAGGTACTGGAGGGCAACCGGCACAACGCGGTCTCCCGCATACTGCTCACGGCCTCCGGCGGCCCGTTCCGCGGGCTCACCCGGGCGCAGACGAAGGACAAGACCGCCGCGGACGCGTTAAAGCATCCAAATTGGTCGATGGGCCAAAAAATCACCATCGACTCTGCTACAATGGTGAACAAGGGGCTGGAAGTGATGGAGGCCAGGTGGCTGTTTGACGTAAGCTACGACGCCATCGAGGTGGTGGTGCAGCCAAAGAGCGTCATCCACTCCATGGTGGAATACGAGGACGGCGCCGTGCTGGCGCAGCTCGGCACGCCGGACATGAAGCTTCCCATCGCCTACGCGCTGTATTATCCCGAACGGCGGCCGCTGCCCGGCCCGCGCCTGGATTTTAAGACGCTGCGGCAGATCGAGCTGGACGAGCCGGACAACGAGGCCTTCCCGGCCCTGCCGCTGGCCTACCGCGCCGGCAGACGCGGCGGCACCATGCCGACCGTGTACAACGCCGCCAACGAGTGGGCGGTCGCGGCCTTTTTGCGGGGGGAGATCGGCTTCAACGACATCACCGATATCATCGCCGCCTGCATGGACCGTCATACGGTCACAGAAAATCCATCATTGGATGATATCCTGACCGTGGAGAGGGAACTCTCCGCATCACTGAAGAAAAAAAGAGGACACTGATTTGAGTTTCTGGAGTATCGTGATCGCCGTCCTGGTGCTGGGCGTGCTGGTGTTCATCCATGAATTCGGGCACTTTATCTTCGCCAAGAAGACCGGCATCGGCGTGACGGAGTTTTCCATCGGCATGGGCCCGCGCATCTTTCATTTTACGCGCGGCGAGACCATGTATTCCCTAAAGGCCATCCCCTTTGGCGGTTCCTGCGCCATGGTGGGAGAGGACACCGAGTCCGACGAGGACAATTCGTTCCAGAAAAAGCCCGTGTGGGCGCGCATCCTGGTGGTCTTCGGCGGACCGCTGTTCAACTTTATCCTGGCCTTTGTGCTGGGCTGCGTGCTGGTGGCGAGCGTCGGCATCAACCCCGCGGTCGCCTATAACGTGACCGAGGGCAGCAGTGCCGCCAAGGCCGGCATACAGGAAGGGGATCGGATCACGTCCATCGACGGGACCTCCATCCACACCGGGCAGGAACTCTACCTGTACCTGATCGCCAACGAGCTGGACGGAAGCCCGGTCACGCTGGAATACGAGCGGGACGGTACGGAAGCGGAAGCCGTGATCGACCCGTATTACAAGACCTGGCGCTACGGCATCTCCTATTATGACAACGAAGAGCCGCCGGTG
>CACZPX010000326.1 GCA_902783095.1 uncultured Lachnospiraceae bacterium | reverse complement strand
CCACTTCCCACACCACCGTCACGGTATCCTCCGCCGTGACGTCGTCCGGGCGGATATCCAGCGGCAGGCTGTCCGCGGCCGCTCCGACCGCCATCTCCGGCCGGGCCAGCATCTTGTTCATGGGGCGGACCTCAAAGGCCGGCTGTTCCACGGAGTAGTCGATGCTCTGGACCGCCCCCAGGGCAAGTCCGGCCGCCTGCGCCAGGACCTCCGCTTTTTGGCCTGCGTCCCGCACGGCCGCCGCCAGCAGCCCGTTCTTTGCCGCCTCTCTGTCCTTTACGGTGTAGCTCACCGTAAACTCCGGCGTCACGCCGGACCGCGACAGCGCGTACAAAAGCCTGCCCAGACGGTCGTTGTCAAAGGGAAAGACCAGCTTCAGCCGGTGATGAAACTCATAGCCCGTCAGACGCTGCCGCCAGTTCCCGTGTTTGTCCTCATATCCCTCGTAGGCCGGATCCGCCGCAAACGAGAGCGTCTTTAAGTCCTCTTCGGCAAAGCCCTGCCCCAAAACCAGCTGTCTGATGACCGCCGTATCCGCGGCGGACCGCTCCAGCGCCTTTGCGTATTCTTTTTCCTTTCCGGACAGCATGACGTCCAGCTGCATGGTGTCCGGTTTTAACCGTACCGTCCCGGTGCCGGTCACTCTGATGGTCCTCATCCGTATCCCTCCGTTCCCTTCTATTGCACTTCCCGGAAATACAGCCCCGCCGTGCGGCGGAAGGCCGGCGCTTCCCGGTTCACGTACTGCCGGTACACGGCAGCGCACTGTTCCCGCGTCTCTGTGGTAAAATACAGCGTTTCAAAGCCCACCGGCGGCAGGCGCCGGTCGCCCACGTACAGCGGCACGCAGTTTAAGAGTTCCGAATACTGCCGCTCCCGGCAGATGATGGGGAAATGCTCCCCCTTGCGGTCGATCAGTTCGTTGCGGCCGCTGCAGCCCGCGCAGCCGTTCTTTCCCTGGGCGGGGCAGTTGCGAAACTTCATGAGCGGCAGATAGCCGTAGGTCACAAAGCCCGTATCGGCGGCGGCCAGCGCGCCTGCCTGGGAAAAGGCCAGTTCAAAGGACAGGGTCACATCCGCGAGCCCCAGCTGTCTGTATTGCGCCAGCGCCTCGGTGTTCATCACGTTCAGGTACATCCCGCCGTGGGCGGTCAGACCGTATTCTTTGGCCAGCGCCACCGCGCCAAGATTTTCCGTCAGCACGTCCTTTATGCCCAGGTCGGCAAGTCCTTCCAGCTGCGCGCGCACCGCCTTGCCGTGCGACGGCCATATGATGGCGGGGATCTCCGCAATGACGGTCTTTCCCGCAAGCTGCGGAAAGCGCGCCGCAAGCGCCGTCCCGGCCGATCCATCGGCCTTTGTCAGCGCGGACAGCGGCAGGATCACCGTGTCGGGGCAGCCCGCAAAGAC
This sequence comes from uncultured Lachnospiraceae bacterium, assembly GCA_902783095.1. Taxonomy (GTDB): domain Bacteria; phylum Bacillota; class Clostridia; order Lachnospirales; family Lachnospiraceae; genus UBA3774. The sequence continues at coordinate 9,035 of CACZPX010000326.1, read as the reverse complement.
CTGTTCCGGCTTCTCAAATCTTGCTCTGATCATGCCTCTCCTCCGATCCGCAGCTTCCGCAGCGCCTCCAGCCCCTGTCTGCGCAGGTCGTTTAACTGTCCGCGCGGCAGGGTCAGGCCGTCCGCCGCAAACAGGGAGAAATCCTCCAGATAATAGGGCGTTCCGCCGGTCTTTGCCATGGCTTCGCGCGCAAACTGCGCCGACAGCGGCGTGGTCCGCGCCTCCTGCGGCTCGGCGCCGGCCGCAACGGCCGTGCGGATCCCGTCCGTGACCGTCAGCTGCGCCGGCTCTCCCGGCTGCAGGTACAGGGCCATGTCCACCGGGATCGTCTGCGGCTCTTTTTCATACAGCCTGGCCAGTTCCTTTAAGACCCCGGCCGCCGCGGTCACGTCTTCCTTGGTGCGGGTGCCGTACATGGACAGGTCCCGCTTTCCGGTCAGGTAGCCGTCCGTAAAACCGCTGCGCGAAAAGACCGCCCGCAGCGTCTCCATATCCGGCTTTTTGCCCGCTCTGGCCGCACGGCAGGCCGTCACCGCCGCAGCGACGTACTCCGCCCGCTTCATGCGGCCCTCTATCTTCAAACTCTTTGCGCCGGCCGCAGCCAGCGCCGGTATGTGCTCCACGTAGGAAAGATCCTTTAACGACAGCGCATGCTCGCGGCCGTTTACCGTGCACTCCAGCCGGCAGGGCTGGGCGCACAGACCGCGGTTGCCGGACCGCCCGCCGATCATCGCCGACAGATAGCAGTTGCCGGATACGCTCATGCAGTGCGCGCCGTGCACGAAGACTTCCAGCTCCACGCCGGTCTCCTCGTGAATGGCCCGCATCTCGGCAAGCGTCAGTTCCCGCGCCACCACAAAGCGCGAAAAGCCAAAGTCCTGCATCAGCCTTATGCCCTCCGCGTTGTGCACGGCCATCTGGGTGGACGTAAACAGGCGCGTATCCGGCCAAGCGCTGCGGCAGTAGGCCGCCACCGCCAGGTCCTGCACGATCAGGCCGTCCGCACCCGCGCGGCAGGCCGTGTCCACGGTCTCCTTTACCTGCGAAAGCTCCGTGTCAAAGACCAGCGTATTGACCGTGATGTAGACTTTTACGCCGCGCTCATGGCAGTAGTCCACGCGCTCCTGCAGGTCGTCCCCGCCAAAGTTTTCCGCGTTGCGTCTGGCGTTAAAGCCCTGCAGTCCAAAGTAGACCGCGTCCGTTCCGCAGCGCACCGCGGCAAGCAGCTGTTCCGCGCCGCCCACGGGCGCCAGGATCTCCGGCCCGTTTGATCGTTCGTATGGTTGTTTCATCCTCTTCCTCTGTATGACTGCCCAGATGGGTGCTTCCATATGGGCGTTTCCTCTTTTTTGTATGACCGCGGCTGCTTTCCCGCCGGGCTGGCCCTTCAGGATGGTACAAGGTGAACCTTGAGAACCGTCCCCGGGGTTTAGTGAACCTCAAGAACCGTCCCCAATGGTCAGGGCGGTGCGCCAGGCGGCGGTCAGCCGCTCCAGGCTCCAGGCGGCGTTGGCCGGGCTGGTGGATGGCAGCACCCCGCAGGGGCGTCCCGTCGCCGGCTCTATATAACGTTTGTAATACTTCCCTGCAGTCGCGCCGTTGGTAAAGACCGCCCGGATTTCCGCCGCGTCAAGGATCACCGACAGATCGTTGGGCACCACGTTTTTGATGCTCGCGTCGGACGAGCCGGCGATCTCGCACGAGGCGATCACGTCCCAGACTGCGATCCGGTGCGCCAGCAGAAAGGCGCGCTTTTCCGGCACCGTCTGCGGCGCCTCCGCCGCGAAGACGCCTGCCAGGACTTTCCAGAAACGGTTCTGCGGATGGCCGTAGAAAAACCGCGCCTCCCGCGATTTGACCGACGGAAAGCTCCCCAATATCAGGATCCGCGAGGCCGCGTCATAGACCGGCGGGATGGGATGGACCACCGCCTGGGGCGTCACGCCTCTTCTCCGAGTCTGCGGGCAAAGGCCGCCCCCGCCGCCTTGAGCGCCGGCAGCATGTAGCCGCGGTTGAAGCGGATCACCGGCAGGCGGTCGCACAGCTTCAAGCCCATATGCTGGGCATAGTTTTCCATATGACCCAGGCATTCCACGGCGCCGTTTCCGGAACCGCCCGCACACGCAGCGAGCAGGGTCTTTTTGTCCTTCAGATAGTGATTGTGATTGGCCTCGCAGCGGCGCAGCCGGTCCAAAAAGGCCTTCATGCACTCCGTTACGTCGTGCCAGTACACCGCCGTGACCAGTACGATGCCGTCCGCTTTAACCAGTTTTTCATAGACGGCCGCGAAATCATCCTGCTGCACACAGGTGCCGTCCGAGCGACAGGTCCCAAAGCCGTTGCCGCAGGCGATGCAATGCTGCAGCGTCAAAGCGTTTAAATGAACGTCTTCCGCCTGAACGCCCTCCGCGCGCAGGCCCTCCAATACGCTGTCTTTTGCCGCCGCCGTCAGTCCGTCCGTATTGGGGCTGGACCAAAGTACCACTGCTTTCATGCCGTCCCTCCTGTCGTTTTCATGCGCCAGCCGCGTCGTCGTTTTTCCGGCGGGCGCGCACCTTTTATCAATAGACCTGTATCCGGATAAAATCCTCTTCACTGCTGTTGGCCAGCCAGATCTCCGCGCCTTCTCCTTTGAACACCGCCCACATGGTCTCGCCTTTGGCAGACTGCGCGGAAGGCTCCACGCCCTCGTCCAGCGGCGCGCCGTAGCGCAGCTCCAGCAGGTCGTGCGCGTCCTCATAGGCGCAGCCGCGCAGCGCAAGTTCCAGCTGCCGTACGGTAAGCCCGTCCTCCATATCCGCCAGGACCAGCGTGCCGGAGGCCTCGCCGCCAAACAGTTTGCCCTCCGCGGGGACCTCCCGGGAAGCTCCGCCGGGCCTTATGCAGCCCTCCGGGATCCGGGCGTCCACAACGGTCTTTCCCACCCAGTCCAGGCATACGCTCAGATCCTCCAGCCGGCAGATCTCCGGCTCTTCTGTCGTGGGCGGTTGTGTCGTTTCCGGCTCCGCCGCTGTGGTCTTTGCCGTTTCCGGCTCCGCAGCGGTCTGGGACGGTTCCGCCCCGGAAGCCGTTCCGGCAGGCGCGGCAGCCGTCTCCTGCGAAACGGAGCCCTCCTGCACCGTGGTCTCTTCCACCGTATCCTGCGTTTCGGCCTTTCCCGTGCAGCCTGCCGTGCCGCAAAGCAGCGCCAGCAGGGCCAGGACGGCCGTCATGGTCCGTACTGTCGTCTTCAATCGTTTTCCTCGCTCTATCATCATTTTATCCGCCATCCTGCCGTTTTGCTTCAGCGCAGAAAGCGCCGCAGCGCTTTTTCGTCCGCCTGTGGATGAACGGTTTTTAAATGGGACAGCAGCCGCCCGTAGGACTCCTCCGGGGTCCGCCCGTACACCTGCTCCCGAAACGCCGGGCCGAAAAAGGCCTCCGGCGTGGAATACTCCGCCACGCCCCAGCCGTACCGTCTGCCAAAGCGGTCCGTCTCGTACACAAAATCACTCACCGTTACGTAGCACTGCTCCTGCAGGCGGGTAATGACGGTATCAAAGCCCTTGCGGCCGCCTTTGCCGTAGCCGCCCGCCGCCTTTAGCGGTTTGGACAGGACCGGGGCCCGCGCCGCAAGCAGTCCGTATAAAAAGACGTCGCCCACGGGCGCCAGTTCGTCGTCCACGCGCGCGTCAAAGTCATAGCCGTCGCGGCGGTAGTTGGCCAGGTCCAAAAAGAGGTCCGCGCGCACGTAGGCGGCCTTCTTTTCAAAAAACCTGCCGTAGGCGCAACCCAGTTCCCGGATCACCGGCCCCTTCCACTCCCAGGGGCCGTCCGCATCCGTAAACCATACGGCGGGGTCCGCGTGCTCCTTAATGGAAAAGCCTTTTATGGTATTAGGAAAAAACGGGACGATGCCGAACGTCCGCACCGCCTCCATAAGGTCCTCTTTTGTCCTGATGATCAGGGGTCCCCAGTCGTTCATTGTCCTGTCCATCCGTCAAAAAACGTCCGCGGGCCGTGACGCCCCGTTCAAGAGGCTCACAGCCGCGTCTGATGCGCCGGCCGCTGCGTTTTATAAACCGCGCGGCTCATGTTCATATTATAGCATCGCAGCGGTTTCCGCAAGCGGACATCCGCGCGCAGGCCGGAACGCGTTCGCCATCCTGCCAAAGCCCCGTGCGATTACCGTTTGCTTTTCCTGCCGTTTTGGAGTATGGTTTGACAGGATACCAAATGATAAAAGGAGTTTGACCATGTCTTCCAGAGTGACCCCGAAACAGGGGAAAAAGAGTACTTCCAAAAAGAAGACGGCCAGAAAGGCCGCCAAAGGATTTAACAAAAAACTGTGGATCCCGGTGATCTGCGCCGGCGCTTTGGCCCTGGGCCTGATCCTCTTTTTTGCGCTGCGCGGCGGGGATGAGGCCGCACAGGGCAGCACCGGCTACACCGCCACGATCGAAGTGCAGGACTACGGCACCATCACGGTGGAGCTCGACCACGACGCCGCACCCATCACCGTAGACAACTTTGTAAAGCTTGCACAGAGCGGCTTTTACGACGGTCTCACCTTCCACCGCATCATGGCGGGCTTTATGATCCAGGGCGGCGACCCGGAGGGCAACGGCCATGGCGGCTCGGAGGAGACGATCTTCGGCGAGTTTGCGCAGAACGGTTACGACAACCCGCTCTCCCACACGCGCGGCACCATCTCCATGGCCCGCAACTCCTTCGATATGAACAGCGCCAGCTCGCAGTTTTTTATCATGCACCGGGATAATGCTACCCTGGACGGCAGCTATGCGGCCTTTGGGCACGTGACGGACGGCATGGACGTAGTGGACGCCATCGCAGAGAACGCAAAACCCATCGACAACAACGGCACCATCGTGCCGGAGGAGCAGCCCGTCATCACAAAGATCACGGTCACCACGCCCTGACGACGGCGATCCCGCCCTTATCAAGGATCCGCGCGGCAATGTGATTCGCGTTGGAAAAACCAGACTGCAGCAGCTTCTCTGCCGCCCGCGCCAGTGCGGACGGCAGTTTTTCTGCCAGCGCGTCAAAGCGGGTCAGCGCTAGTTTGCGGCCGATCCCGGCCTCCCGCGCCGCCAGCGCGACCGTCTCGCGCCGCATATCATCCAGCGCGCAGACGCCGCCCAGCTTTATCGCCATGTCCCGCGTGCCGCTGCGGTAGATCGCCGTGCTTAAAATATCATAGGCCGGCGCCAGCCTGCGGCTCCTCAAGTCCGCGCTGTAGAGCAGCGAAAGGTTTTTGATGTGGTTGTCTGTATTGCCGATCAGGAAATCGAACCACAGCTGGTCCCACAGCCGGAGCTGGTCCTGCACCGGATCCGCGGAGACCTGACGCAGCAGCGCAAAGATCCGCTCCAGATACCGGCCGCCGTCCCTTTCGTACTTATCCGACGCGCCGATCCCCAGCGCCTGTGCAAAATCCTCCTGATGCAACCGCAGCGGCCGCGGCAGGCCGTCCACCGTGCGGCCCTCCGGGTCCGGACAGCGGTCGTAGCGCTCCGTGGCAAACAGAACGTCCTCGTCGTGCGCGTTGCCCATGTTGATGATAAAACTCTCCGGCGCGTCAAACCCCAGCTCTTTCGCCGTCATCAGACACAGCTGCTCGTTGACCACGATCTCCTCCAGACGGATATGGCTCTGCTTGACGATATGTGTGCTCGGCGCGTCGCCGAACGGCTGATACCAGGCCTTTTCTCCCGGTTCATAGTAGAGCCCCGCCTTGCCGGAAGCGCCCGTGAGCGACAGATGCGATCCGGTGATCAGGTCGGCGGACCGGGACGTCCCCTCTGCGGCCAGCGCCTTCACCTGCTCCGCAGACAGCCTCTCATAACCGGCCTTTGGCGCCTCTTCCCCCTCTTCCAGGATCCGGATCGCCCCCAGACATTCCCCGCCCAGGGCCGCAAGGATCGCCAGATAGTCGTTTTCATCCAGCCGCAGGCGCTGCGCCACACTGCGTCTGGTAAAGCCCTCCGGCAGGAGACCGTCAAAAAAGCGCCTGGTCTCCTGCGCGGAAAACGGTTCCTCCCGCAGGGGCAGGCTCACCGAGACCGCCGCCGCGTCCGGCTGCTCCAGATAGCTTTTGTCATAGGCAAAACAGGGGCCGGCAACGCGGTCCGGAACGATCCGGCCCACCGGCACCTGGCTGCCGCGGCGCTCTATGCAGACCTGCAACGCCTTCATACCGCACCCCGCTTCTGCAGCAGGCAGTCCAGCCCCAGCTCGCTTGCCAGGTAGAGCGCCTTGCCCAGTTCCGCCGTGTCCTTGCCGCGTTCCAGGTCCGAGATAAAGCTGACGCTGAAGCCCGTAAAGGCCGCCAGATAGACCTGCGTATACCCCAGTTCCTTTCTTCTCTTCCGCAGTGCGGCGCCGAATTCCGCGCCGTTTGTAATCATCATGTTCCGTATCCTTTCGCCGTACGGCGAAATTTCAGGGCAGTCTGCCGAAATTTATCCGTACGGCTCATTTTTGATAACATCATTATAAAATAAGCCGTACGGCGAAGTCAAGTGGCGCCTGCGAACATACGCCGAAAAAGGCCGGGAATCGGGCCGGAGACGGTCAACGCCTCCTGCCCGCCTCGCAAAAAAAAGCACCGGGGCTTTCGCCTCAGTGCTGCCTTTGCAGGTTCGTATGATCACTGCTTCTCGAAGACCATCTCCATGTCGTCCTGAGCCAGCGTGATGGTCTTGCCGTCCACGGTGCCACTCACGGGCGCGTCCTGAATGGTCACGGTGATCTTGTCGCCGTCCAGCGTATAGGTGCCCTCGCCGGCCACTTCTTCCATAAAGCTGGAAGCGATATTGGCCTTGCCGTCGGAGGTCAGCTCCATCGTGATCAGAGCGCCCTTAACGCCCATCATCTCGGCCATGGACTTTAACTGATCCACGTCATAGGTGGTGTCGCCTTCCTTCATGCTGACCAGCTCATACGTTCCGTCGACGCCGGAGCTGCCGCCGCAGGCCGCGAACATAGAGACCGTCAGGACCAGCGCCATCAGTAATGCGATCTTTTTCATTTTGATTCACTCCTCTTTATTTCTTGTAGCGGGTCAAAACCCGTGCCTATTATACGCGCCTTGCAGAATATCTCAACTGTTTTTATGACGGTTTTCCCGTCGTCGCTTAATTATCCGCAGTTTTCCCTGCTCTGCCGCTTCCGAAGCACGGGAAACGGTCGGCGCTGCGCAGCCCCGTCCCGCAAAAGTCCGAACGTCCGGCGGCGTTACCGGTCCTCCCGGACAAAAGTCATCACCTGGCCCTCCGCATCGGTGAGCCGCAGCCGGGTGCCGTCCGCGGTACCAGTCATCTCCGTTCCGTCCGCCTCCATGGTGATGTCCGTGCCGTCCAGGGTGTAGGTCCCCTCGTAGCTGATCATCATGTCAAAGTCCGATTCAAAGAAGAAGACGCCGTCCTCCCGCAGCTCGATGGTGATCAGGTGCTCCATGGTATAGCCGGCCGCCTTGTAGACGTCCAGGATCTCCTTGGCGGAACGCTCCACGCCGTCCTGCTGGCTGACCATGCTCTCCAGCAGATACTTGCCGGGCACAGGCCTGGTGGGTTCATCCGGCACATTGTCACAGTTTTTGATCAGGACGATGGTCAGTATGATGGCGATGACGCCGACGGCCAGCGTGATCAGGCCGATCAGGCTGTTGATGCTGGTCTTTTTATCCGTCTTCTTTTTATGTTTTGCCGATACCGGTGAGGACATGGGTGCTCCTCCTTTTGGTGCTTTTTTCCTGCGCGGTCCCGCCCACCGCCGGGCGGAGATCATCCCCCGCTGCGGCCCGAAGCCCGGCCGTCCGGTCTTGCCGGCGCATCGCGCAAGCGCTTCCTATGCTACCTCTGTTTGTGTCAAAATGCAAACGGTTTTCACGCCGGCCTTCCCGCACGGCTGCGCCGGGCAGGCGGTCCGCCTGCGCAGATCCGGGACGGTCTCCCGTCGTTCTGCCGCCGGCACGGACGGATCGATCAGCCGATCAGCGCGCGCAGGTCCGGAAAGATCTCCAGTGCACGAGGCAGGATCCCCTGCAGATAGGCCAGCAGAATGCCGTAGTTGGTGATGGGCACCTGCTGATCCTCCGCGCACTTGACGCGGTAGAGCACCTCCCGCTCGCTCAGCATGCAGCCGCCGCAGTGGATCACCGCCTTATACGGCGTCAGATCCTCCGGGAACGAGGCCCCGGAGCAGGTCTCAAAGCGCACGTCAAAGCCCAGATGCGTTTTTAAGCCGTGCGGGATCTTTACGGTGCCGATGTCGTCGCACTGCCTGTGGTGGGTGCAGCCCTCCACGATCAGCACCTGATCCTCCGGCGTAAGGCGGTCGATGGCCGCCACGCCGCGCACCGCGGACGAAAGCAGCCCCTTATAGCGCGCCAGCAGAATGGAAAAGGACGTGAGCAGCACCCCGTCCGGCGTGCCCGCGGCAGCCGCCCCGAATACCTGGCTGTCCGTGATCACCAGACCGGGCCGTTCCTTTAACGCCGCCATGGCGGCCGGCAGTTCCTCCGTCTGCACGCAGAGCGCCATGGCATGCTCGTCCAGGATATCCCGGATCATCTGCACCTGCGGCAGGATCAGCCGTCCCTTGGGCGCCGCGACGTCCTGCGGCATCACCAGCACCAGCATCTCGCCCGGGGCGATCAGGTCGCCCACCAGGCGCTTTTTCTGCGCCGGTTCTTTGGCCAGGCCTGCCAGCAAAAGGCGCAGTTCGTTCACGTTGGTGCCCTGCGTGGCTGAGACCCAGATCCGATGGTCCCCGGCTGCCGGCAGCTGCGGCAGAAGATCCGCCTTGTTCATGGCGATCACGTATTCGATGTTCTTTTCCCGGAAGAGCGCCAAAAGCTCCTCCTCCGGCGCCGTGAGCCCCTCCGCCGCGTCCGCTACCAGCACGGCAACGTCGGTCCGGTTCAGCACCTGCCTGGTCCGCTTTACGCGCTGTTCGCCCAGCGCGCCTTCGTCGTCGATGCCGGGCGTGTCGATGATCACCACCGGCCCCAGCGGCAGGATCTCCATGCTCTT
>CACZPX010000325.1 GCA_902783095.1 uncultured Lachnospiraceae bacterium | reverse complement strand
TGACGATCTTCATGTTCACAAGAGTGTCGCAGAAGCGGATCATCAGTTTGTGGAACAGGTTTACGTGACTGTAGATGTCCCGGTATCCGCGCATGTAGCTCTTCGCCGTGACAGAGGCGAAACGATCGCTCCAGCCCGCAAGCTCCGACTCGTCCTCCAAAGAGAAAAAGGCGCCCACGTCCGTGATCCCGGCCTCTTTGAGCCAGGTCTTTCGCATGAGCTTTGCGCCGCGCTTATTGCAGGAATCAAAGGCCAGCACGGCCCCCGGAAAGCGCTCCGCCATGGCGCAGAAGAGCCGTTTTACGTCCGCCGTCCTGAAATAGTAAAAAACGCCCGCGGCAAAAAACACGGCCCCGTCCGACGCGTCTATGGCGTCCATCCAGGAGTGATCGTTCAGATCAAAGGCGAGGTTTTTCTCCCGCTCGCCCGCGGGCAGCAGGTCGTTCCGCACCCGGATCACGTCCGGCAGGTCTATGTTGTATCCCCTGCACTGCCCGTTGTCGACCTTTGAAAAGGTGTCGTCCAGGCCGCAGCCGAGATTAACGACGGCCGCCTTCGGATGCTCCTTCAGGTAGTTTTCCGCCTCACAGCGCAGGTCGTATTGGCGCTGCGCCACCTCGAGCGCGCCGAACAGGCCGGCGGCGGACTCCATCTTCTTCCGTTTTTCCGCAAAGTCATAGTCCAGGCTGTCGCAGATCCGCTTTGCCTGCAGGTCGGAAAACAGATCGGGAAAGCGCTCGGAACAGACCAGCCGTCCGAACAGCGGAATGACCAGCGTCTCCTGCACCGTGTTTTTCTCGATATGGTATTTCATTTCATGATCTCCTTTGGCCGCGCGGCGGTCGCGGCGCTATCTGTGTTGCGGGTGGAAGGCCGCTCTGTTCTTTCGCCGGATGCAAGCTGCCGGGATGTGTCGATGACGCCTGCAGGCAAGCTGCGGGGAGCTCTGCAGAGGATGCCGGCAGGCGGCCGGTTAGTCTCTTCTAACTATTATATGTATATATTCTAATAAAAAGAGAAAATCAAGACTGTGTTTATATTCCGGCTGATTTTGGACAGGGGACTTCTCCCACGAACAGCCGAACAAAAAGCAAAGGCCCGCTTCGCGGCTTCGCCGCTCCCGCGGACCTGAAAAACATTCGGATTTCGCGCTCCCGTGATAAAGCTAACGCAAACGCACACCGTGCGTTTGCGAAAAACAAGGGTCGAACGGCCTTGCCGTCCGACCCTTGTTTTTCTTGCTGCCAAATAAAGAAGGCCCGTCCCGTGCGAGCACGGCGGGCCTTCTTTGCTTGTCAGCAGAAAAACATTCGGATTTCGCGCTCCGCGCTTCATCCTCATGTTTTTCTGCCGCCAAATAAAAGAGCGCCTCCCCATGCAAGCATGGTCGGCGCTCTTTTGCTTGTCAGCTTACTTTTATCACATCATTCCCATGCCGGGGTCGGCGGAGGGCATTGCGGGTGCGGGCTCCTTGATGGTGGCCACCACGGACTCGGTGGTCAGCAGGGTGGAGGCGACGCTCGTCGCGTTCTGCAGCGCGCTTCTGGTGACCTTGGCGGGATCCAGGATGCCGGCCTTGACCATGTCGACATACTGCTCGGTCAGGACATCGTAGCCCACGCCGGGTGCGGATTCCTTGACCTTGTTCACGATCACGGCGCCTTCCATGCCGGCGTTCAGCGCGATGTGGAACAGAGGCGCTTCCAGAGCCTTTAAGACGATCTCGGCACCGGTCTTCTCATCGCCGGTCAGGCCTTCCACGACCTTGGCAACTTCCTTGGAAGCGTGGATGTAGGCCGCGCCGCCGCCGCAGACGATACCCTCTTCCACGGCCGCTCTGGTGGCGGCAAGGGCATCTTCCATACGCAGCTTGGCTTCCTTCATCTCGGTCTCGGTGGCGGCACCCACGCGGATGACCGCTACGCCGCCGGCCAGCTTGGCCAGACGCTCCTGATATTTCTCCTTGTCATACTCGGACGTGGTCTCGGCAGCCTGCGCTCTGATCTGCGCGGCGCGGGCCTGGATATCCTCGGCCTTGCCGGCGCCGTCCACGATGATGGTGTTCTCTTTGGTGACCTTTACGGACTTGGCTCTGCCGAGCATATCCAGGGTCGCATCCTTTAATTCATAGCCCAGCTGTTCGGAGATCACCTGGCCGCCGGTCAGGATGGCGATATCCTGCAGCATCTCTTTTCTTCTGTC
>CACZPX010000324.1 GCA_902783095.1 uncultured Lachnospiraceae bacterium | reverse complement strand
GGCCATATCTATTTCACACTGAAGGACGATACCGGGGTGCTGAACGCGGTCATGTTTCGCGGCAGCCGTGTGCGGGGCCTCCGTTTTCAGATGGAAAACGGTCAGCAGGTGATCGTACGCGGCAGTGTGGAGATCTACGAACGGGACGGGCGCTATCAGCTCTATGCCAGGGAGATCGTCAGGGACGGTATGGGAGATCTGTACCGCCGTTTTGAGGAGACCAGGCGGAAGCTGGAAGAGATGGGCATGTTTGCCCGGGAATACAAACAGAAGATCCCCGCGCACGCGTCGCGCGTGGGCGTGGTGACGGCCCCCACCGGGGCGGCCATCCGGGACATCCAGAACGTGATCAGCCGGCGCAACCCCGCCGTGCAGATCGTCCTGTATCCGGCGCTGGTGCAGGGAGACGGCGCGGCGGCGAGCATCGTAAAGGGCATAGAGACCCTGGACAAGATGGGGCTGGACGTGCTGATCGTGGGCCGCGGCGGCGGCTCCATAGAGGATCTGTGGGCCTTTAACGAGGAGGCCGTGGCGCGCGCGATCTTCGACTGTTCCACGCCGGTCATCTCGGCCGTGGGACACGAGACGGACGTGACGATCGCGGACTTCGCGGCGGACCTGCGGGCGCCTACCCCTTCCGCGGCGGCGGAACTGGCGGTGTACGACGCGGCGGCCTTCTTAACGGACCTGGCGGCGTTAAAGAGCCGGCTGGACCGGGATATGCGGGCGGCGTCCGGCAACGCGAGACTGATGCTGGAACAGGCCGCGCGCAGGCTGGAGCGCAGGCGGCCCGGACAGCTTGTGGAAGAGAAGCGGCACGCGCTGCAGCGCGCGCAGGAGGCGTTAAAGACCCTGATGCGCGACGCAGCGGAGGGCGGCAGGCGGGAACTTGCCTGGGACCGCGACAGGCTGCAGGCACTGATGCGCCGTGAGACGGACAGCAGAAGACACGCGCTGCAGGTGGCGGCCGCGTCGCTGGAGGGCCGATCCCCGCTGCGGGTCCTGGCAGGCGGCTGGGGCTACGTGACGGGCCCGGACGGCAGACAGGTAAAGAGCGTTCACGACGTGCAGAAAAACGACCGGCTGGGCATCCGCCTGGCCGACGGACGCATCGCCGCGCAGGTGACGGATACAGAGGAAGCATAGAGATGGCCGAAAAGAAAGAGAACAGCAAAGAGATGACCATGGACGAGGCCTACGGCGCGCTGCAGGCCGTGCTGGAGAAGATGGAGGGCGGAGACCTGAGCCTGGAGGAGAATTTCAAACTCTACGAGGAGGGCCTTGGCCTGGTGAAGTTCTGCACCGCCAAGCTTGACGAGATCGAAAAGAAGATGATCATACTGGAGAACAAGACGGAGGAAGAAAACGATGCCTGATGTAGAAGCCATTATCAAGAAATACCTGCCCATCGAGGAGGGAAATATCTCCAAACTGGTGGAGGCCATGAACTACAGCGTACTGGCCGGCGGCAAGCGCATCCGCCCCATCATCATGCAGGAGGCCTACAAGCTCTTCGGCGGAACGGGCAAGGCCATCGAACCGTTCATGGCGGCCATTGAGATGATCCACAACTATTCGCTGATCCACGACGATCTGCCGCCCATGGACAACGACGTGATCCGCCGCGGCAAGCCCAGCACCTGGAAGGCCTACGGCGAAGCCACCGCCATCCTGGCGGGCGACGCCCTGCAGACCTTCGCCTTTGAGACGGCGACCAAGGCCTTTGAGCTGTCCGACCGCCCCGACCTGGTGGTCCGCGCCATCCGCGTGCTGGCCCAGAAGTCCGGCGTGGACGGCATGGCGAGCGGCCAGGACGTGGACGTGCAGCTGGCCGGCCAGCCCATCTCCAAGGAGGTCTTAAAGGATATCTACAAGCTGAAGACCGGCTGCCTGATCGAAGCCGCCGCGATGATCGGCGCGATCATGGCCGGCGCGGACGACCAGGAGATCTCCATCATCCGCCGCGCCGCGGCCGACATGGGGCTGGCGTTCCAGATCCGCGACGACATTCTGGACGTGACCGGCGATTCCGCGACCACCGGCAAGACCACCGGCCTGGACGAACGCAACGTCAAGACCACCTACGTGACGCTCTACGGCGTGGAAGAGGCGCAGCAGATCGTAAAGGATCTGAGCAATGCCGCCATTGAGAAGATCAACAAGCTGCCCGGCGAGAAGACCTTCTTCCTGAACCTGATCAACCAACTGGAAGTGAGAAACAAATAGCATGCTGCTGGATCTGATACAGAATCCGAATGACATCAAGAAGATCCCGCCGCAGGAGCTGCCGGCTCTCGCGGCGGAGATCCGCACCCTGATCCTGGAACGGATCAGCGAGAACGGCGGCCACCTGGCGTCCAACCTGGGGGTCGTGGAACTGACCATGGCGCTGCACCTGTCCTTTGATCTGCCAAAGGACAAACTGATCTGGGACGTGGGGCATCAGTCCTATACGCACAAGATCCTGACCGGCCGCAAGGACGCGTTTGAGACCATCCGCGCCTACGGCGGCATCAGCGGTTTTCCGAACCGCGCGGAGAGCGAGTGCGACCCGTTTACCACGGGGCATTCCTCCACCTCCGTCTCCGCCGGCCTGGGCCTGGTGTACGCCAGGGACCTGCGCGGCGAACACCATCACGTCGTCTCCGTCATGGGAGACGGGTCTCTGACCGGCGGCATGATCTACGAAGCCTTAAACAACGCCTCCCGGTTAAAGTCGAATTTCATCATCGTTTTAAATGACAACAACATGTCGATCTCGGAGAACATCGGCGGGGTCTCCCGCATGATGAACAACATCCGGTCGGC
>CACZPX010000323.1 GCA_902783095.1 uncultured Lachnospiraceae bacterium | reverse complement strand
CGTCTTTCGGGACGCCGCAGCCACCGTATCCGCATACTGTTTATCCAGCGCGGCCAGCTGCCCGTTATAGGCCTTCGCGTTGTCCCGGTACAGCTGCGCATGGTCCGCGTCGACCTCCGCCACCGCCTGCGCCAAAACGTTTACCAGGGTCTGCGCGTTGCGCAGGGAGAGCCACACGTGCTCGTCGTACTCCGGTCCCGCCTCGTGATCGTGGTCTCCCTCTTCTTCGTGGTCCCCGTCTTCGTGATCGTGGTCATGCTCCTCCTGCATGCCCTCCACGATCTCTTCCTCCTTCACGGCTTCGCCCAGCGCTTCCAGAAGGTTCACCACCTTCATATCCGGGTTGACCGCCTCGCCCAGCGCCTTTTCCACCCACGCGTCGGACGCGCCACCCACGTAGACGAACAGGTCGCAGGTGGACAGCCTCAGGATATCGTCCGCGGTCGGCTGGTAGCTGTGCAGGTCCACGCCCTTGTCCAGCAGCATGGAAAGCTCCATATTGGCAGGGTTTTCGCCCAGGATATTCTTTATCCAGTCATATTCCGGGAAGATGGTGACGACGATGGTCTTCCCCGTTTTCTGTGCGCTGTTCTCGCCGGACGGCTGTCCGGCAGCGCCGTTCCCGCAGGCGCAGAGGGTGCCGGCCGCAAGCACCGCTGCCAGCAGTAAAGCCAGTATTTTTTTCATGTATTTGTGTTCCTCCGGTTTGATCGATCGTGTACGTGATGCAGAATATCTGCGGCAAGAGCGTCCTCGCCCGTCCGCAGCGCCGGACGGCCGTGGCAGCCGCCCCGGTTTCGCACCTCAATCGTTCAGAAGTGTCTTTCTTTGGATCGGCGTATCCGCCGGCAGAATGATAAAGGCAAAGACAGCCGCAGCTGCCGCGGCAATCAGGGCGTACAGGGCCGGCGCCGTTCCCGTACCGCCCGCGAACAGTCTCTGCAGCACGTTCCGGCAGCGTTCCAGACTGCGGCACACGGCGCAGTCCTCTTCCTCGCAGCGGTGTCCCGCCTCAGACGCCAGAAGAAACGCGGAAAGCAGCAGCGCCGCGATCAGTACCGTGCCGGCTGCCGCCGCCAGTATTCTGCTGCGGCTCCTTCTTTGCAAGAGGCTCTTCCTCCAAAGCGCCGCCTTTTGCGGCGTTTTTTTCGTTGTTACTGTTCCATGGACGCGCCGCGCAGGATCCCGAAGGATGCGCCGTCGCGCTCGTAGATATCAAAGGTCCCGGTCACCGTAATGACGCTGCCCACCTCCGGATAATCGTCCGGGTAGACCGCGCCGTCCAGTTCAAATTCGATGCCGGGCACGCAGCAGGTGGTCGGATCCGGCACCTCGCAGGCGATGTACAGATAGCCCGTGTTCTCCTCCGCCGCGGTCCCGCCGGTCTGCGCCGCAGTCTGTGTTTCCGGCCGTGCGTCAGCCGCTTTCTGCGTCTCCGTCTGCGCCTGCCCGCAGGCAGCCAGTGCGATCACCGATCCAAAAAGTGCCAGTACAGTGATCTTCCAGTTCTTCATTGTTTCCCCCATGTTTTTTGATACTTCCTCTGTCACGCCCGCATTCCGCTTCTGTCCCTCAGCCAGCCGGCCGCGCAGAAGCCGAAGAAGACGATCACGTCCACCGCCACGATGGTGGACCCCGCCGGCGTTCCGGCGATCAGCGAGATCATCACGCCCGCAAAGGCGCAGACCACGGAAATGACTGCGGAACTGATGGTCACGCTCTTAAAACTCTTAAACACACGCATGGCGGAGAGCGCCGGAAAGATCACCAGTGCGGAGATCAGGAGCGACCCCACCAGGTTCATGGCCATGACGATCACCACCGCGATGATCACGGCGATCAGCAGGTTGTACAGATTTGCCCGCGTGCCGGTGGCCGTGGCGAAATTCTCGTCAAAGGTGACTGCGAAGATCTTGTGGTACAGCAGCACGAACACGCCCACCACAACAACAGACAGGACGGCGCAGATCCACACGTCCGAAGCCTCCAGCGTCAGAATGGAGTAGGCGCCGAACAGCGTGCTGCACACGTCTCCCGTCAGGTTGGACGAGGCGGAAAAGATGTTCATGATCAGGTAGCCGAAGGCCAGCGCCGCCACGGAGATCATGGCCAGCGCGGCGTCGCCCTTGACGCGGCGGTTGCGGCCGGTCCACAGCAGCAGCACGGCGCTCAGGACGGTGATGGGCAGCACGATGATCATGGTGTTGTCAAACTGCAGCACGGTCGCGATGGCCATCGCGCCGAAGGCCACGTGGGACAGCCCGTCGCCGATGAACGAGAACCGCTTTAACACCAGCGTCACGCCCAGCAGGGAGGAGCTGAGCGCCGTCAGCACGGCCGCCGCCAGCGCGCGCTGCGCGAAGGAATAGGAAAGGTAATAGCCGATCTGTTCAAACATCCGCTTTTCCTCCTTCCTCCGCGAAAAAGACGCGCCCGATGCGGCTCTCCAAGAATTCCTCTTTGGTGCCGAAAAAGTTCTCCCGGCCGATGTGCAGGATGTGCGACGCGTACCGTACCGCCGCCGTGACGTCGTGCGAGACCATGATCACGGTCAGGCCCTCTTTGTTCAGCTGTTCGATCAGCGCGTAGAGCTGCGCCGTCACGTGCGGGTCCAGACCGGTCACCGGCTCGTCCAGCAAAAGCAGTTTTTGGGTGGCGCACAGGGCCCGTGCCAGCAGCACGCGCTGCTGCTGCCCGCCGGAAAGCTCGCGGTAGCAGCGGTCCGCCAGGTCCGCGATGCCCATGCGCTCCATGTTGTCCGCGGCCAGCTGTTTTTCCTCTTTTCTGTAAAACGGCCTGAGGCCGCAGCGTCCCTGGCAGCCGGACTGCACGATCTCCCGCACGGAAGCCGGGAAATCCCGCTGGACCTGCGTCTGCTGCGGCAGATAGCCGATCTCCCGCGCGGACAGTCCGCCGTCAAAGCGCAGCGCGCCGCCCATCGGCTCGCGCAGCTTTAAGAGCGCCTTGATCAGCGTGCTTTTGCCGGAGCCGTTCTCCCCGATGATGCAGAGGTAGTCGCCCTCCTCCACCGTAAAACTGATATGTTCCGCCACCACGCCGGTCTCGTAGCCCAGCGTGAGGTCTTCCGCCCTGATCAGTGTCATCACGCCTCTCCTTTTTGCATGCAATCGCTGCACAGCCCGTAAAAGACCGTTCGCAGCGGGTTCAGCGCAAAATGATGCTCCGCCATCAGGTGCGCGCGGATCCCCTCCAGCTCAAAGCAGTGCAGATGGATCAGCTTTCCGCACTGTTCGCACTTGCAGTGGAAGCACACGGTCTCCGTGTCCGTGTGGGCCTCGCCCACGTATTCGAAACAGGCGGGACTGGTGGCGTCGATGATGTATTTGTTGACCAGGCCCTCGTCCACCAGACGATCCAGATGCCGGTAGATGGTCGTCGTGCCCATGGGCGTGCCACGCCCCTTGAAATAGTCGCCCACGTCGCTCACCGTAAAATGTCTGCCCGGTATGCTCTGCAGATAGGCGATCAGTTCTTCGCTGTGCCTGGTCCTGTATTTGGTCTTCTGTTCCATGTTTTTCTTCCCGATGATGCACCGGCCGCCGGGTCTCTGCCAGAAGGTGAAGCTTCCGCACCGGTGAAAATGAAAATCATTTTCATTTTTAGCACCGTCCCGTGCGCTTGTCAACCGCTTTGTCCGCCGTACGGAAAGCCAACCGCGGATCTTCCGCGTACGCAGCGGGGGGTTGCCTGCCGGAATGAATCGTGCTATACTGCAATCGTATTTGATAAAACCTATCTTTGGAATGATTTCCATGGATCTCCCTTCGGCTGCCCCCGGCCGCACCGGCAAAAAGGCCGGCACATG
>CACZPX010000322.1 GCA_902783095.1 uncultured Lachnospiraceae bacterium | reverse complement strand
GGCAGCGACCTGGTGACCATGCACGAGGGCGCCGCCTATGTGGACGAGGTGTCCAGCTACGCGTTTGACGATGAGGGCAACCTGGCGGGCGACGTGGTGGAGATCGACCACGGCATCTTAAAGACCGGCATCTGCGACGCGCTCTCCGCGCTGCGGCTGGGCGTGGCGCCCACCGGAAACGGAAAGCGCCAGAGTTTCGATCACAAGGCCTATACCCGCATGACCAATACCGTGTCTGAGTGCGGCACATCCACCCTGGACGAGATGATCGCCTCCGTGAAGGAAGGCTATCTGCTGGAGGGCATGGAGAGCGGCATGGAGGACCCCAAGCACTGGGGTATCCAGTGCATCGTCAGCCGCGGCCGCGAGATCAAAGACGGGAAGCTGACCGGGAAGATGGTCGCGCCCATCATTATGACGGGCTATGTGCCGGATCTGCTGGGCAATATCAGCATGCTCTCCGACAGGGCCGAGGTCTTCGGTTCCGGCGGCTGCGGCAAGGGCTATAAGGAGTGGGGCAAGGTCTCGGACGGCGGCCCCTATATCAAAACGAAAGCGAGGTTGGGATGATGCCGCAACTGATCACCTGTCTGAACGAGGCCGGGCTGTACGGCTGGGAGATCACCCAGACCATCACCCGCGGCTGGGAATTCTATTTTATCGGGCACAGGCTGGACCAGCACCGTGCCAGAGAAGTGAGCGAGACGACCGTCCGGGTGTACGTTCTCTCCGAGGACGGCAAGAGCCTCGGTACGGCGTCCGCCGTGTATCCGAACGACCTGTGGCGCATCGAGGACGTAAAGAAGTTTACGGAGGACCTGGCCTACCGCGCGTCGCTTGCCGGAAACAAGCCCTACCGCCTGCAGCCCCGTACGGCGGCGCATACGCAGCACGATAACGGTGGAAAGTGGGCGGATACCCGCGCCGTGGCCGCGGACTACATCAACGCGGTCCGCAGCCTGCCGGAGACGGCGGAGGCGGACGTCAACAGCTATGAGATCTTTGCGGAGGCAAAGTACCGGTGGTTCCGGAATTCGGAAGGCGTGGACGTAGAGGAGTTCTACCCGCACAGTTTTGCCGAAGTGGTGATCAACGCCAGGAAGGACGGCCGCGAGATCGAGCTCTACCGCAGCTATGACAGCGGCACCTGCGACGCCGCGGCGGTGCAGAAGGATCTGACCCGCGCCATGCGGTTCGGCACGGACCGGCTGAAGGCCGTACCGACGCCCGCGCTGGGCAGCATCGACGTGCTGTTTTCCACCCGGGACGCGGTGAACATCTATGAATTCTTTACGGAACGCCTGCAGGCCGGCATGATCTACCGCAAGTACTCCGACTGGCGAGTGGGCGAGGACGTGGCCCCGGACGCAACGGGGGACCGCTTTACCGTCACCGCGGTGCGGGAACTGCCCAATTCTTCCCGTAATACGGCGTTCGACGCGGAAGGCGCGCCGATCCGGGATACGGTGCTGCTGAAGGACAACGTTCCGCAGGCCGTTCTGGGCAGCCGCATGTACGCCGAGTATCTGGGCCTTACGGACAGTTTCATCCCGTCCAATTACCGCGTAAGCGGCGGCACCGGCAGCGAGGCGTCGCTGCGGGAAGGCCGGTATCTGGAAGTGGTGGAGTTCTCCGACTTTCAGGTGGACGCGGTGACCGGGGACATCTTCGGCGAGATCCGGCTGGGGTATTTGCACGAGGGCGGCGCCGTGACGATCGTGACCGGAGGTTCCGTATCCGGTTCCATGTTCGATTTTATACAGGATCTGCACGCGTCGGCGCAGACCTGCCAGTACGACAACATGGAGATCCCGGCGCTCACGCGCCTGACCGGCGTGACCGTGACCGGCGCCGAATGAGGCGGGGCGGCGGAGCTCTGCGCGCAGTGAGGGCGGCGGGCTGTCCGCGCCGGCTTCCCGGAAAGGAATATTTCCGGACGGAACGACAGGAAAACGTTGAATAAACACATATCTTGTGGTATTATTTTTCAGATAATCTGCTTATAGTGTTCAAACCCATACGGAGGAGACAATCATGGACGCACAGGCAAGAGCAAAAGAGGTATATGAACAGTGGCTGGCAAATCCGTTCTTTGACGAGGAGACGCACGAGGAACTGCTGCGAATCGCGGACGATCCGGACGAGATCACGGACCGTTTCTACATGGATCTGGAATTCGGCACGGCGGGCCTTCGCGGCGTGATCGGCGCGGGCACCAACCGCATGAACAAATACGTGGTGCGCAAGGCCACCCAGGGCCTGGCCAACTACATTATAAAACAGGGCACGCAGGACAAGGGCGTGGCGATCGCCTGCGACTGCCGCCGCATGTCTCCGGAGTTTTCCATGGAGACCGCGCTCTGCCTGGCGGCCAACGGCATCAAGGTCTATCTGTTTGACGAGCTGCGTCCCACCCCGGAGCTTTCCTTTGCGATCCGGTATCTGGGCTGCACCTCGGCCGTCAATATCACGGCAAGCCACAACCCGCCGGAGTACAACGGCTACAAGGCCTACTGGGCGGACGGCGCCCAGGTGACCCCGCCGCACGATACGGGGATCATGGCGGAGGTAAACGCCATCACGGACTACGCGCAGGCCAAGACCATGGACGAGCAGGCCGCACGCGACGCGGGACTGCTGGTCACCGTCGGCGAGGAGATCGACAAGGCCTTTCTGGACGCCTGCAAGGCGCAGATCCGCGAGCCGGAGGCCATCGCAAAGGAAGCCAAAAATCTGAAGATCGTGTACACGCCGTTAAACGGCGCGGGCAACAAGCTGATGCGCCGCAACCTGGCGGAGCTGGGCTTTGAGCAGGTGTACGTGGTAAAGGAGCAGGAGGCGCCGGACGGCAACTTCCCCACCGTTTCCTATCCCAACCCGGAGGATCCCAAGGCCTTTGCGCTGGCGCTGGAGCTGGCCAATAAGGTGGACGCGGACCTGGTGCTGGCCACCGACCCCGACTCGGACCGCATCGGCATGTTCGTCAAGAGCCCGGAGGGCTATACCCGCTTTAACGGCAATATGACGGGCTGCCTGCTGGCGGATTACGAACTGGGCCGCCTGGC
>CACZPX010000321.1 GCA_902783095.1 uncultured Lachnospiraceae bacterium | reverse complement strand
TCTGGTACTCATATCAGGTGCCTCTCAGATTCATGGTCCTCATGCTTATTTCAGTTGTTTTAGATAGTCCGCATTCTTCGGCTCATAAGGCACTGAAATGAAATCTTTCTTTTGGTGGTACAAGCAGCATACCGTTTCCACATGCACCGTCTGCGGGAACATGTCCACCGGCTGCACGCGTTCCACCCGGTAACCGCCGTCGCAGAGGATCCTAAGGTCCCGTGCGAGGGTGGCGGAGTCGCAGGAGACGTACACGATGCGTTCCGGCGTCATGTCCAGCATGGTCTGCAGAAGGGCGGGGTCGCAGCCCTTGCGCGGCGGGTCCACGATCATGATATCCGCCGTGGCCGCGCGGCCCTGCGCCCGTTCCTGCTCATAGTAGGCGGGCAGCACTTCCTCCGCCCTGCCGCAGAAGAATTCCACGTTTTTGCAGCCGTTGATCTCCGCGTTCATCTTTGCGTCCTCTATGGCTGCGGGGACGATCTCCACGCCGTACACCTGTTTTGCGCCGCCGCACAGGTACAGCGAGATGGTGCCGATGCCGCAGTAGAGATCCCAGATCACCTCGCTGCCGGAAAGATCGCAGCATTCGCGCACGACGGCATACAGGACCTCCGTCTGGGTGGGGTTCACCTGATAAAACGACAGCGGTGAGATCTTGAACATCCGGTCGGAGATCTTGTCGATGATGCAGGGCTGCCCGTAGAGCGGCACCACCCGTTCCCCCAAAATCACGTTGTCACGGCCGGTGTTCACGTTATAGCAGACCGAGATGATCTGCCTGTCCTGCGTCAGAAGGTCCACCAGTTCCTGCGCGTGCGGCAGCTCTTCCCCGTTGATCACCGGGCAGACCATGGACGTGCCGAAATAGCGGGACGTGCGGATCAGCACGTGCCGCACCAGACCGGTGCCGGTCTCCTCGTCGTACGGCGCGATATCGTAGTCCGTCATCCACTGTTTGACGCGCGCCAGCACGCTCTCGCACACCGGCACGGACAGCATGCAGTCGGACGTTTCGATGATATCGTGCGTCCGTCCGGCGTAGAACCCCGTCACGATGCCGCCGTCCTTTCCCCGGCCCACCGGGAACTGCTCCTTGTTGCGGTAGCAGAATGGCACGTCCATACCGAGCACGGGCGCCACGTAAACGCCGTCCCCGTCCGCATCCTCCGTCACGGCAAAGCCGCCGATACGGCGCAGATGCTCGCGCACTTTCTTCTGCTTGAACGCCAGCTGTGCCTCGTAGCTAAGCGCCTGCAGCTGGCAGCCGCCGCAGGGGCCGGCCACCGGGCAGACCGGGCGCACGCGGTCCGGCGAAGGGGAAAGCACCTCCAGCAGTTTTGCGTAGGCGTAGCGTTTTTTGTCCTTCATCACCTTTACGCGCACGGTGTCGCCCACCACGGCGTCTTTGACGAAGAGCGGGTAACCGTCCGCTTTTCCGATCCCCGCTCCGTCCTCTGCCATATCTTCAATGACAATATCTGCGATCTGGTCTTTGTTCATGGTTTGACCGGTGTGGTCCTCCTTACGTTGCTCTCCCACAGTTTCTGGTACCCCAGCCAGTTCTCGCCCGGCAGGGCGCCGTCCAGCAGTTCGCTCATGGCCTCCAGCTTGGCGTCCGTGTTGTCCGCGTAGTGCAGGGCCACGGCCTCCAGCAGGGCGGGCTTTTTGGGCGAGCCAAACTCCATTTCCCCGTGATGGGACAAAATCAGGTGCAGCAGCTCGGACCCGGTCTTTTTGGGGAAGTCCGGGATCTGCGCCATCTTTTCCGCCACCATCTGATATCCCAGCACGATGTGTCCGATCAGCTGGCCGTCGTCCGTATAGTCGTTCTCCGGGAAGTCCGACAGTTCCTTCACCTTGCCCACGTCGTGCAGCAGCGCGCCGGTGATCAGCAGATCCCGCTGCAGCAGGGGGTACCGCTGGCAGTAAAAATCGCACAGCTGCGTCACGCGCAGCGTATGCTGCAGCAGTCCGCCCAGAAAGCTGTGGTGGATGCTCTTTGCCGCGGACTTTTCAAAGAACGTGTTGACAAAGGCGGTATCCTCCACGAAAAAGCTGTTGGCCAGCGCGTGCAGCTTTTCGTTCTTGATGGTATCGATCAGCGCGAACAGCACCTTTTTCATGGCGTCCATGCTGTAGGGGGAGGTGGGCAGATAGTCCCGCGGGTCGTACTCACCCTCGCGCGCCCGCACCACGCGGCGGATGTTCAGCTGGATGGCCCCCTGAAAGCTGGTCGCCTCGCCCACCACGTGGATGTAGTCCAGCGCCTCGAAATAGTCGATGCCGCTGGAAAGATCCCAGATCTTGGCGTCGACGGTGCCGGACCGGTCCTGCAGCGTCATGGCGCAGTAGTTTTTTCCGGTCTTGGTCTTCGCGTTGACTTTGGTCTTGCAGAGATAGATGCCCGATACGGGCTCGCCTTCTCTGATCTCGGAGAGATATCTCATGGTATTCCTCTTTCTAAACGGGGCCGGCCGTGCCGCTCCGTTGATGATCCTTTCTGTCCGGCGCGTCCTATCTGGCGCCGAGTATGGCGTCCAGCTCCAGTTCCTGGTATTCGCCCTCCATCTGCCGCTGCACGATCAGCGCGACCGTGTCCCCGGGCTTGTGGCTGCTTAAAATGGCCGTCAGGTCCTTGAACGTGGTGATCTCCATGTTGCCGACGGCCGTCAGGATGTCGCCGTTCTGAATGCCGGCGTAGTCGGCCGGCGTATCCGGCACGCAGCGGTTCACAAAGATGCCGCGCGGCAGTCCGTGTTCCGCCGCCATGGCCGCGGTGACGGTCTGCCCGTAAACGCCCAAAAGCGCGGACGTCTCGCCGTTGCTCAGCCGTTCAATGGTCGCGGACAGGTCGTACAGCGCAATGGCGGAAAGAAAACCCGTCTTGCGGTAGTCGCCGTAGCCGCCGGTGATCCAGCCCACCATCTGGCCGTCCATGTTCACCAGAAAGCCGTTTGCGTCCTTCGGGACGGCGATGTCCGTCTGGAACAGGCGCACGGAGGTGTCCGTCCCCTGCGAGTTGTAGATCATGCGGGCGATGCTGCCGGCAAGGGCGGCGTTCTGCCCCAGCGGCGCGCCCATCGCAATGACGTTCTGGCCCTGTCCCAGCGCCGTGGAATTGCCCATCTCAACGGCACTGACGCCCTCCAGCTGTTCCTTGGTCCAGGTGATGCGGTTGACCGACAGGACCGCCAGGCCAAAGGCCTCGTCCACGCCGCGGATCTCCGCCGGCACCTGCAGGGAATTGGCAAAGACCGCGTAGAGCTGCTGTTCCTCGGAGAGGATCGCCGCGTCCGTAAGGATCAGGATGTCCCGTCCGGTGATGGCGATGATTACGCCGCTCCGCTCCTCGCGGTGCGTCAGGTCGTGGTCGAACCAGTCCGTCGCGGCGTTGCGCGCGGAGACCGTGACGACGCTCCTGCTGACCGCCGCGATCACAGCCTGCCGCTTTGCGGCCTCCATGTCGGCGGTTCCGGCCAGCTTTTCATCGACCGCCGCGTCCACGCTGGGCTTTAAAGCCTCCCAGGCGGCAGCGTAGCGGTCCTCGTCGTCCGCCGTGCTCTCCTGCTCCGGGGAGGTCTCCGGCGGGGTCGGCTCTTCCGTTGCCGGCTCGGGCGTCGTCTCCGCCGCGGTGGGTTCAAAGATGGTCACCACCTCCTGCGTGGTGGTCTCCTGTTCGCCAAAGCGGCTCTCCCAAAAGGGTTTGGTGAGCACAAACATCAGGGCGGAGAGCACGCCGAAGGCCAGCGCGGCAAAAATCACCCCGAAAATGCGCTTTGCGAGATTCTTTCCGCGGTTTTTGCTGCTCACAACGGTCTCCCGCACAAAACGGGCCCGCTCTTTTTCGGCTTCTTTTTTCCTGTCTGCCGCCATGATGCTCCGATCCGGCCTTTTTGGCCTCGTCTCATTATATCCAACCGCCGGATATTTGAAAAGGATATTTTCCTATGGTATACTCGCCCTATGAACGAAAGAGCTTTACGAACACTGGAATATGACAAGATCCTGGACGCCCTGACCGCCAAGGCCGGCAGTGCCGGCGGCAAGGAGCTGGCGGCCGCCATGCGCCCGCTCTCCGATCCGGAAGAGATCCGCACAAAGCTGGCGGAAACCACCGACGCCAAAGCCCGTCTGTCCGGCTGCGGCCACCTGGTCTTTTCCGGCATCCGCGACGTCCGCGCCTCCGCCAAACGGCTGGAGGTGGGCAGCGCCCTGGGCATTGTGGAACTGCTGCACGTCAGCGCCCTGCTGGACATGGCGGCCAAGGCCAAAGCCTACGACCGGCACCCCAACGCGCCGGAGGAGGACGTGCTCACCCCGTATTTTGCCCAACTGGAGCCGCTCACGCCGCTCAACCAGGAGATCAAGCGCTGCATCCTCTCGGAGGAAGAGATCAGCGACGACGCAAGCCCTGCGCTGCGGCAGATCCGCCGCGGCATGGCGCGCATCAACGACCGCATCCATTCCGAGCTCAACGCCATCTTAAACAGCGCCCGCACCTATCTGCAGGATTCCGTGATCACCATGCGCGACGGCCGCTACTGCATCCCCGTAAAAGCGGAGCACAAGGCGAATGTTTCCGGCATCGTGCACGACCAGTCCGGCAGCGGTTCCACCTTTTTCATTGAACCGATGGCGGTGGTGCGCTTAAACAACGAGTTCAAGGAACTGGAGATCAAGGAGCAGAAGGAGATCGAGGCGATCTTGGCCGAGCTCTCCGACCGCGCCGCCGCCCACGCGGCGGAACTGGTCTGCAACTACGAGGTCCTCACCGCGCTGGACTGCATCTTTGCGCGCGCCTACCTGTCCCTGGATATGCGCGGCACGGCGCCCGCCGTGAACACGGAGCGCGTCATCGACTTAAAGCGCGCCAGACATCCGCTGATCCCGCACAAGTCTGTGGTCCCGGTCAACGTCTGGCTGGGCCGCGATTTTGACATGCTGATCATCACCGGCCCGAACACGGGCGGCAAGACCGTCACCTTAAAGACCATCGGCCTTTTGACGCTGATGGCCCTGTCCGGCCTGCATATCCCCGCGGAAGAAGGCTCCACCGTGGGCCTGTTTGAGGAGGTCTACTCCGACATCGGCGACGAGCAGAGCATCGAGCAGAACCTGTCCACCTTCTCCGCGCACATGACGAACATCGTGGACATCATCCGCCGCGTGACGGAGCGCGATCTGGTGCTGTTTGACGAGCTCGGCGCCGGCACGGACCCCGTGGAGGGCGCGGCGCTCGCCATGTCCATCCTGCAGCATCTGCTTGCGCGGGACATCCGCAGCGTGTCCACCACGCACTACTCCGAACTGAAACTGTTTGCGCTTTCCACGCCGGGCGTGGAAAATGCGAGCTGCGAATTTGACGTGGCCACCTTAAAACCCACCTACCGTCTGCTGATCGGCATACCGGGCAAGAGCAACGCCTTTGCGATCTCCGGCAAGCTGGGACTGCCGCAGGATATCATAGAGGCGGCGCAGAGCCTGATAGGCGAGCAGGACGAGGCCTTTGAGGACGTGATCTCCGACCTGGAGGAAAAGCGCCTGAAGCTGGAAAGCGAGGAGGCGCAGGCCAGGCAGCTGCGCGGCGAGATCGAGAGGCTGCGCAACGAACTGGCCGCCGAGCAGGAGAAACTGGCCGAGCGCCGCAACGCCATTTTAGGCCGTGCGCGCGACGAAGCGCGGGAGATCGTCCAGAACGCCAAGGACACGGCGGACAAGGCCATACGGCAGATGAACAAGGCCGGCATGACCGCCGGAAAAGAGGCGGAGGCCATCCGCTCCGGCCTGCGCGAGGAACTGAACCGGCTGGGCGATCCCGGCACGCAGGAAAAGCGCAAGGCGGGCAAAAAGCCCGAAAAGCTGCACGTCGGCGACGCGGTGCACGTGATCTCGCTCAATTTGAACGGCACGGTGAGCACCCTGCCCAACGAAAAGGGCAACCTGACCGTGCGCATGGGCATCCTGCATTCGGAGGTCAATATCTCCGACCTGGAACTGATCCAGGAGGAGACCGTGACGAACGACAAAAACAAGGTGACCGGCGGCGGTTCCATCCGCATGAGCAAGGCCATGAACATCTCCCCGGAGATCAACCTGGTGGGCAAGCGCGTGGACGAGGCCCTGCCGGAACTGGAAAAGTACCTGGACGACGCCTACCTGTCGCATCTGCCGAGCGTGCGCATCATCCACGGCCGCGGCACCGGCGCCCTGCGGGAGGCCGTGCGAGGACTGTTAAAGAAGCACAAGCACGTAAAGAGCTACCGTCCCGGGGAGTTCAACGAGGGCGGCTACGGCGTGACCGTGGCAGAATTCAAGTGAGGGAACCATGGCAAAACAGAAGATCCTGATCGTGGACGACGATACGAATATCTCGGAACTGATCTCCCTGTACCTGGTAAAGGAGTTCTTTGAACCGAAGTCCTGCGAGGACGGCAACACCGCGCTCTCCCTGTTCCGCTCCTGGCAGCCGGACCTGATCCTGCTGGACCTGATGCTGCCGGGCATGGACGGCTACCAGGTCTGCCGCGAGATCCGCAAGACCTCGCAGGTGCCGATCATCATGATGTCGGCCAAGGGCGAAGTCTTTGACAAGGTGCTGGGCCTGGAGCTTGGCGCGGACGACTACGTGATCAAGCCGTTCGATACCAAGGAGCTGGTGGCGCGCATCAAGGCCGTACTGCGGCGCGCGGCGGCTCCCGCGGCGGAGCAAAAGCCCGCAAAGGCGGACAATACCGTGCAGCTGCCGGACCTGACCATCGACAAGAACAACTACAGCGCCACCCTGTACGGCGAGCCGCTGTCCCTGCCGCCCAAGGAACTGGAACTGCTCTATTTTCTGGCCTCGTCGCCCAACCAGGTGTTCACGCGCGACCAGCTCTTAGACCGAGTGTGGGGCTACGACTACGCGGGCGATTCCCGCACCGTGGACGTGCACATCAAGCGCCTGCGCGAAAAGCTGGGCGACCACAGCGCCTGGTCTCTGCACACCGTCTGGGGCGTGGGCTACCGCTTTGAGGTAAAATAAATGCGCCGTTTTCCGCTGCTGCTGAAATTCATGCTGGGCTACCTGCTCTTTGCCGCCCTGTCCATCACCGTCATCGCGACCTACACCTACCGGATCATTTACCGCAACACGCTGGAGACCACGGCCTCCGACATCCGGAAGATCTCGCAGTCGCTGGCGGACGAATGCAGCCGCGTTTACAACGGCGAGGCCGCGATCGACACCGAGTATCTGCAGAAGCTGTCGCTGGTGGCCGGCTTTGAGGACTTCGGCATCATCATGGCGGACACGCGGGGCATCGCCCTGTACGATTCCTCCTTTGGCCTGACGGGCAGCACGGTCAACGTCTACGACCCGCAGCTTTCCGGGTCCTACTACACCACGGGCACCTTTGGCGGACTGTTTTCGGAGGAGATGCTGATCGTGTCCTCCCACGTGACCGCCAACTACACGGTCAACGGCTACATCTTTATCTGCGAGCCGCTCTCCGTCATAGAGAACGTCGCCAACAACCTGATCCGGCCCTCCTATTACACCTTCTTCATCGTATTCGGGATCTCGCTTCTGATCCCGCTGATGATCTTTGTGATCCTGCACCGGCCGGTGCGCAAGATCACCCGCGCCGCGCGCGAATACGCGGAGGGCAACTTAGGCTACGAGCTTACCATCGACACGCACGACGAGCTGGGCTATCTGGCGGACACCTTAAACAACATGGCGCACGAGCTGGACCGCACCGGCGAGTATCAGCGCCAGTTCGTCTCCAACGTCTCGCACGACCTGCGCAGCCCGCTCACCTCCATCAAGGGCTACCTCACCGCCATACTGGACGGCACCATCCCGCCGGAAAACCAGGAAAAATACCTGAATCTGGTCATCAAGGAGACCGACCGCCTGCAAGGCCTTACGCAGAACGTGCTGCAGCTCAACTCCGTAGACAAGTTTTCCATGTATATGGAATATGAGGATTTTGACGTGAACCGCCTGATCCGCGACACCTGTCAGGCCTTTGAGGGCCGCTGCCTGGAGCACGCGCTCTCCTTTGACCTGATCTTTGAGGAAAAAGAGGCGGCCGTACACGCCGACCGC
>CACZPX010000320.1 GCA_902783095.1 uncultured Lachnospiraceae bacterium | reverse complement strand
CGACTTTATCCAAAGAACACACCACAATTTCCAAAGGAGTACTCAAATGAGTAAGTCAACAAAGGTATTATTTGCTGTTTTAACGTGCATTTTATGCGTGTCTGTCGGCGCTGCGATCTATTTCGGGCACCGCTATGTTTCTCAGCTGAGCGGGCAGCTTGACGAAATGCAGACCGGTCTTTCAAAGAATCTCTCCGCCCTGCAGAGCCGGGTGGACGCCCTGGCTGCAAACGCCGGCGAAGGTCCCTCCGGCCCCACGCAGGAGAACGACGTGACCATCGCCGGCGACTACGTGGTACGCGACACCGCGGCGATCGCCGAGGCCTACCGCACCGGCAAGACGGACGGGCTCTCCGACAAGGATAAGGAGACGCTGGACATGGCCTCCGCCGTGCTGAAGGAGATCATAAAGGACGGCATGAGCGACTACGACAAAGAGCTGGCCGTATACGAGTGGATGACCTCCAGCCTGCAGAGCGATTCCGGCCTGCTGCCTCTGGTCCCCACCACACAGGCGGACGCGGACAACCCCTACGGGGTCTTAAAGCATCACAATGCGGTGTGCGTGGGCTACGCCACCACCTTCCGCCTGTTCATGCAGATGATGGACATCCCCTGCATGGTGGTGCACAACACCGAGGCCTATCACACCTGGGACCTGGTGCAGATCGGCGGCCACTGGTACCACACGGACATCTACTCCGACGCCGGCGCCACCAACTATTCGCACTTTAACCGGGTGGATCAGATGCAGCAGATGGATCAGACCTGGGACACCGCCTTCTTCCCCGCCACGGACAGCGAGGAGTACTGCTACGCCGTGATGAACGCGGTCACGGAGAGCGACGTGTCAAAGATCTCCGCCGGCGTGCGCAAACTGCTGGACGAGGGCGGCGACTACCTGGCCTACCGCATCCCCGGCGACGCGGGCGATCATACCGCCGTCATGACGGAAAACCTGTTGAACCGCATTCAGTCCGTACTGGGAATGGCTCCCTCTTACGGCGGCACGGAATTTGCCTGGCAGTGGCTGCCGGTGGGCAAGGACTACGTGGTCTCCGTGGCCGTGCGCCGCTTCAACGCGCCGGATCCCGCCGATTCCGGTCTTACCGAAAAGGACCTTGCCGCGCTGGACGATATGATGCAGAACGACTATGGCGACATTGAGACCGATGAAAGCTACGAGGGCACGTACAACAACTGGAACGACTGCGACGGCGGCTGCACGGGAGGACCTGTAGGATGAGAAAGCACACGTTATTGATGACCCTGATCGCCGCGGCGCTCCTCTTTGCGGCCTGCGGCGAAAAGACGGCTCCCACGGTGAGCCTGTACGATCTGACCCGCGACATGTGCGCGGCGGACCACGCCCTGCCTTCCATGAGCTCCATCAGCAGCAGCGACGAAAAGGCAGCGGAACTCTTCACCTATTTTGCGGATTTCGACTACGAGAAGGTGGACGCCTACTATCTCACCTACGCCGCGGACGGCGCGCCGTTTGAGCTTGGCGTGATCGCTTTAAAGGAAGCCGGCGACGTGAAAGCCTGCGAGGACGCACTGAAGGCGCACATAGAGGGCCGCGTAAACCTCTACAAGTCCTACGCGCCGGATTACGTGCCGCAGGCGGAGCAGGCGGACGTCTTAACGGAGGGCCGCTACGTCGCCCTGGTGATGTGCAAGGACCGCACGGCGGCGGGCCAGGCCTTCTTCACCTTCCTGCGGGCGCAGCAATGAAACGCGGAACGCTTTTGACCGTCCTGTTTGCCGCGGTGCTGCCGGTGCTCGCGCTGATCTTCCTGCTGGCCCCGGCGCGCGGCTTTTCCGAACCGGAGAACCGGCTTCTTGCGCAGAAGCCGGCTTTTTCGGCCGGGGCGCTGCGTTCCGGCGACTGGCAGCGCGGCCTGGAGACCTGGCTTGGTGACCAGTTCCCCGCGCGGGACAGCCTGATGGCCGTCTCCACGCAGCTGCGAAAGGACGCCGGCCAGAAAGACGTGGGCGGCGCCTGGCTTGCGGACGGCGGCGCCTATCCGGAAGT
>CACZPX010000319.1 GCA_902783095.1 uncultured Lachnospiraceae bacterium | reverse complement strand
TCCCACAGCTGTTCGTGGGTCCTGTTCTCCGCGTTGTGCAGCTCCAGCGTCTCAAAGATCTGGTCGCCCACGGTCAGCACAGGGTTTAAGCTGGTCATCGGGTCCTGGAAGATCATGGAGATCTTGCCGCCGCGCACCACACGCATCTCTTCTTCCTTTAACGCGCCCAGGTCCTGCCCGTCAAAGACGATGCTGCCGCCTTTAACGCGGCCGGTGCGTTCCGGCAGGAGCCGCATGATGGACAGCGCCGCCGTGGTCTTGCCGGCGCCGGTCTCGCCCACCAGGCCCAGGGTCTTGCCCTTTTCCAGCTGCAGGTCGAAGTTATTCAATGCATGAACGGTCTCGCGGCCGTTGGTATAGATGACCGTCAGGTCTTTAATATCCAGAAAACTCATACCGCACCTCCGTCAGTCCTTCATGCGGGGATCGAGCGCCTCGGAGAGGCCGTCGCCCAGCAGGTTAAAGCTCAAGGCGGTGATCACAATGGCCAGGCCGGGGATCAGCACCATACTGAAGTATTCACGCATGTAGGTCTGTCCCTCCTGCAGCATGGCGCCCCATTCCGGCGCCGGCGGCTGGATGCCCATGCCGATGTAGCTCAGGGCTGCGGCGGACATGATCAGGCCGGCCATGCTCATCATGGCGTTTACGATCAGCATGCTGATGGCGTTCGGCACCATGTGTCCCACGATGATGCGGAAGCTGCCAAAGCCGCAGGCCCGCGCCGCCTCGATATACTCCTGCTGCGAGATGGTGAGCATCACGGAGCGCACGATACGCGCATACCCCGGGACGCCGCTGATGGACAGCGCGATGATGATGCTCTTTAAGCCCATGCCCAGCGCCGACGAAAGGCTGATGGTCAGCAGCATGCCGGGCATGCAGTAGAAGGCATCCAGGATGCGCATGATCACGTTGTCCACGATGCCGCCGGCATAGGAGGCCGCCGCGCCGATGAGCGTGCCGCCCACCAGACTGATGGCCGTGCAGGCCAGCGCAAAGGTCAGCGAGTAGCGTGCGCCGTGCACGATGCGTGCAAACATGTCGCGGCCATAGGCGTCTGTGCCGAACCAGTGCTCCGCGGACGGTCCCTGCAGACGGATCTCCGGGTGCTGCTCAATGGCCATGGTGTCATAGTCAGCCAGCACGTCCGCAAAGATGGCCAGCAGGATGATGATCACCACCACGATCAGGCCCGCCATGGAGAGCTTGTTCTTACGGAAGCGGAACCAGACGTCTGCAAGGCCGGAAGACGAACGGGTCTTTGTCAGGTCTTTCTTTTTTCTTCCAAACATCGCCGTCACCTCACTTTTTTGCGAACCGCGACCGCAGGGTCGGGTTGATCCAGGCGTAGGCCAGGTCCACCAGCAGCATCATCACCATAAAGATGATCGACAGGAAGATGGTGGATCCCATCACCACAGGCACGTCCTTGGCCTGCACCGAGGTCAGGATGTAGTTGCCGACACCGGGAAGGCCGAACACGCGCTCGGTGATCATGGAGCCACCCAGAGCCCCCGCAAAGCTGGTGCCGGTGATCGTGATGATCGGCAGCAGTGCGTTCTTTAAGGCGTGCTTGAAGATCACGCGCTTGTTGTCTGCGCCCTTGGCGCGCGCCGTGCGGATATACTCCTGACGCATCACCTCCAGCATCTGCGTGCGGGTGATGCGGGCCAGATAGGCCGCCGAAGGGATGGCCGACGCCAGCACCGGCAGGATGAAGTGCCGGATGGAGCCCACGCCGGAGGACGGCAGCCAGTGCAGTTTTAAGCTGAACAGGATGATCAGCATCAGGCACAGCCAGAAGCCGGGCACCGAGGCAAAGATGAGCGAGGTGAACGTGAGTGTGATATCCACCGCGGAATACTCCTTGACCGCGGAGATGATACCCAGCAGCACGCCCAGAATGGTGCTCACCGTGACCGTCAGAAAGGCCAGCAGCAGCGTGGTCGGGAATTTGGGCCAGATACCGTCGAACACGGGCTGTCTGGTACGGTAGCTCAGGCCGAAATCCAGATGCAGCGCATTGCCGACGTAACTGAAAAAGCGGACCATGAAGGGCTTGTCCAGCCCCAGTTCCTTTGTCAGATCCTCCACGGCCTGCGCGGGCGGATCGTTTCCGAGGATGATGCGGACCGGATCACCGGGCGTGGCGTCCATGATCGCAAAGACGATGAAGATCACCAGAAACGTGATCGGGATCATCTGCAGCAGACGCTGCGCGATGTACTTCCACATACGTATTCTCCTTTCCTGTAAAGGTATATTGTTTCCGTTATTGCTGCTCTTCGTAAGGGAGGTAGTCCGGCTCCGGGTACGTCTCTCCCCAGGTCTCCACGGTGAGCGAGACGATCTTCTCCGGCACTTTTGGCAGGAAGATCTTCACGTTTTCCGGCTGGTCCGGCAGCCGCATCTCCTCCAGGTCCAGGTGCTCCAGCCGGTCCAGCTCTTCAAAGCCGTCCGTCACCCGGCCGAAAGCCGGGAACCTGCCCTGCAGCCGGTCGCGCGCCGTGTCCGAGAGCGTAAAGAAGAAGCTCGCGCCGGAGGCCATGTTTCCGGAAGCCCCCATGGCCACGGTCCCGCGTTCAAACGGCAGGCTGTTGGCATGGCCGTTTTCGCTGCACTCGTTGTCGATCATCCCCCGCAGCCGCTCGTCCTCCAGCAGAAAACAGGGCTGGATCACAAAACCGGGCACGATGCGGGTGATCCGCTGCCCGTCAAAGGCGCCCTCCCGGGCCAGCTTTATGAAGCTGGCCACGGTGTTGGGGGCCTGCTCCGGGATCAGTTCAAAGGTGACCGTCCCGTGTTCCGTCTTCATTTTTGCAACGGGATGCTTCATTTTCTTCTTAAGACCTTTCCCGCCATCGCGCCGGTGTGTACTTTATGATCTACGGTGATCACGCCGTTGATGATCACGTAGTCGATGCCGTCCGGGGCATGACCGGGCTCCACCGGATCCTCGTTGGTGGCCAGGTGT
>CACZPX010000318.1 GCA_902783095.1 uncultured Lachnospiraceae bacterium | reverse complement strand
GTGGTGATCGCGTCAAAGTCCACGCCGCTGTACTGCTTTACCGCCTCCGTCATCGTCACGACGGGGAAGTCGGGCTCCAGATCGATCTCCTGTCCCTTGTAGGACAGCTTCATGGTCCCGTTGACCTCCATGGCCACATGACGATACATGGCTTCGGTCAGACGCATCATGCCGTGGTAGTCCGTATAGGCCTGATAAAGCTCCATCAGGGTAAACTCAGGATTGTGACGGGTATCCACGCCCTCATTGCGGAAAACGCGGCCGATCTCATAGACCCTCTCCAGGCCTCCGACGATCAGGCGCTTCAGATAGAGTTCCAGGGAGATCCTAAGTTTTTTATCCTCGTTGAGCGCGTTGAAGTGCGTAACAAAGGGTCGGGCCGCCGCCCCTCCGGCGTTTTCCACCAGCATGGGCGTCTCCACCTCCAGGAAGCCCTGCCCGTCCAGGAATTCGCGGATACTGCGGATGATCCGGGAACGCTTGATAAAGACTTCCTTCGACTCCTGGTTCATGATCAGGTCGATATAGCGCTGACGGTAGCGCAGGTCGACATTGGTCAGCCCGTGATACTTTTCGGGAAGGATCT
This sequence comes from uncultured Lachnospiraceae bacterium, assembly GCA_902783095.1. Classification (GTDB taxonomy): domain Bacteria; phylum Bacillota; class Clostridia; order Lachnospirales; family Lachnospiraceae; genus UBA3774. Next base: position 1,930 of record CACZPX010000318.1, on the reverse strand, counting down.
GCAGGCTCTTGGAGAGCAGCGTGATCTCCTGCGCGCGGACGGTGATCTCGCCCTTCTCGGTGCGGAACATCTCGCCCTTAACGCCGACGATGTCGCCCACGTCCAGCTTTTTAAAAGCGGCGTAGGGGACATCGCCCAGCATGTCGCGCGTCACATAGACCTGGACGTTGCCGTCGCGGTCCTGTACGTTGCAGAAGGAGGCCTTGCCCATCACGCGCTTCTGCATCAGACGGCCGGCGATCTGCACGTTCACCGTCTGCGGGGCGTCTTTGGCTTCTTCCGCCAGGAAGAGGGCCTTGGCCTCTTCGGTGTGGTGCTGCTGGTCGTAGACCGTGATCTGGAAGGGGTCGCGTCCCTCTGCCTGCAGGTCTTTCAGCTTGTCGCGGCGGACCTTGCGCAGCTGGTTGATATCCGGCTCCTGGTTTTGCATTCTTTCTTCTGCCATGTATTGCTCCGTTACTTTCTGGAGATCTCCAGTACTTTGTAGGTGATCACGCCGGCAGGCGCGTCTACCTTGACGTTGTCGTTCTTCTTGTGGCCGATCAGCGCATGGCCAAGGGGGGACTCGTTGGAGATCAGCCCCAGGCTGCTGTTCGCTTCCACGGCGCCGACGATGGTAAACTCCAGTTCTTCGTCAAACTCCTTGTCCAGAAGCTTCACGGTGGAACCGACGGTGATCTTCTTTAAGTCGATATCGTCCTCGTCGATCACTTCCACATTCTTTAAGATGCGGTCGATCTCGTCCAGGCGGGCCTGCACGTCGCGCTGCTCGTCCTTTGCCGCATCGTACTCGGCGTTCTCGGACAGGTCGCCCTGCTCGCGGGCTTCTTTCAGCTTCTGCGCGATGTCGACGGTCAGGTAGTCCTTTAACTCCTTGTACTCCTGCTGGATCTTTTCCAGACCCGCCCGGGTCAGGATCTTCTTATCGGAACTGGTTTCCTCTTTCTTCTTAGCCATGTGTATATTGAACTCCTGTCTGTTGATTGGTGAGAGGGACGGGTCAGATCCTGGCCACGCCGGACTCTCTGGCGGCCTTTGCCACCGCTTCCGCCACGGCCTTGCCCACGCGCGGATCAAAGGCCTTGGGGATGATGTTGTTCTCGTTCAGCTCGTCGTCCGGGATCAGCTCGGCCAGCGCCTTGGAGGCGGCAAGCTTCATCGCCTCGTTGATGTCGCTCGCGCGCACGTCGAAGGTGCCGCGGAACACGCCCGGGAAGGCCAGCACGTTGTTGATCTGGTTCGGGAAATCGCTGCGTCCGGTGGAGATGATCTTCGCGCCGCCGGCCTTGGCGTCTTCCGGCCAGATCTCGGGATTCGGGTTGGCGCAGGCAAAGATGATGGCGTCGCGGTTCATGGTCTTCACCATCTCGGTGGTGACGATGCCGGGCGCGGAGGTGCCGATAAAGACGTCCGCGCCGACCAGCATCTCGGCCAGGCTGCCCTTCTTCTGCTCGGGGTTGGTGAGCGCGGCCATCTCGGCCTGGGCCCAGTTCATGCCCTCGGCGCCCACGTGCAGCGCGCCGATCTTGTCGCACATGATGATGTTCTTAAAGCCCGCGGTCAGCAGCAGCTTCACGATGGCGATGCCGGCGGAACCCGCGCCGCAGGTGACGATCTTGACGTCCTCTTTCTTCTTGCCGACGACCTTTAAGGCGTTGGTCAGGCCGGCCAGGGTGATGATGGCGGTGCCGTGCTGGTCGTCATGGAAGATCGGGATGTCACACTTTTCTTTCAGCTTGCGCTCGATCTCAAAGCAGCGGGGGGCGGCGATGTCCTCCAGGTTGATGCCGCCGAAGGAGCCGCTCAGCAGGTAGACGGTGTTGACGAACTCGTCCACATCGGTGGTCTTCACGCACAGAGGGAAGGCGTTCACGCCGCCGAAGGCCTTGAACAGCACACACTTGCCTTCCATGACGGGCATGCCGGAGAC
>CACZPX010000317.1 GCA_902783095.1 uncultured Lachnospiraceae bacterium | reverse complement strand
GGACAAGCGCGTCGATCCGGTGCAGACGCAGCAGATGGTCGACTACGCCATCGCCCACGGCGTGAACTACTTTGATACCGCCTGGCCCTATCACAGCGGCACCTCGGAGCTGGTGATGGGCGAGTGCCTGAAAAAGTATCCCCGTGAAAGCTGGTATCTGGCCAACAAATTCCCCGGGCACCAGGTGATGGACCGCTACGATCCCGCCGCGATCTTTGAAAAGCAGCTGGAAAAATGTCAGGTGGACTACTTCGATTACTACCTGATGCACAACGTCTGCGAAAACTCGCTGCCCGTCTACGAAAACGACGAATGGGGCATCTGGGAGTACTTTGTGGAACAGAAAAAGCGCGGACGCATCAAACACCTGGGCTTCTCCAGCCACGCGCGCACCAAAAACCTGGAATACATTCTGGACAAATGGGGCGATCTGATGGAATTCTGCCAGATCCAGTGCAACTATCTGGACTGGACCCTGCAGGATGCAAAGGCCAAGTACGAGCTGCTGACGGCGCGCAACATCCCCATCGTCATCATGGAGCCCCTGCGCGGCGGCAAGCTCTGCAAGCTGCCCGAAGCGCAGACGTCCCGGCTGGAGGCGCTTCGCCCCGGCATGACGGCCACCGCGTGGTCGCTGCAGTTTTTAAAGGATCTGCCGAATGCCGTCGTGACGCTTTCCGGCATGTCCGACCTGGAGCAGATGAAAGAAAACGTCGCGACGTACGAGGCCGATGCGCCGTTGTCCGACGCGGAACGCGCCGTCCTCTTTGAGGTGGCCGAGAGCATGAAGGACGCGCTGCCCTGCACCGGCTGCCGCTACTGCACGGAAGGCTGCCCCATGGAGCTGGATATCCCCATGCTGATCGCCGCCTACAACGACATCAAGTTCACCGGCGGCGGCATCACGGTCAGCATGCAGATGGAAGCGCTTCCCGCGGACAAGCTGCCCTCCGCCTGCATCGGCTGCGGCGCCTGCACGACGATCTGCCCGCAGCAGATCGATATCCCCGCCGCCATGCGGGATTTCGCGGACCGGCTGGCCGCCACGCCTACCTGGGCGCAGATCTGCCGCGAACGCGAAGAGGCCGCGCGGAAACTGGAAGGATAATAAACCGCTGAAAACGCGGAGAGACGAGAGACACGGGGACGGTCCTTCCTGTCCTCATTTCAATGAGGACAGGAAGGACCGTCCCCGTGTCTCTCCGTGTCTTCTTCCGACCTTTTGTCAGGTATAGAGTTCCGACGGATCCATCTCCGTCAGCTTTTTGCCCTTTAAGGCGATCAGTTTTTCCGCCAGCAGCTGGGCGTAGCCCGCGTAGGCGGCCGCCGCGACCACCAGCTCGTCGGTATCCTCCACCATCGCGTCGCTCACCGGCTCATGGTCCAGAATCTTCCCGGCCATAAACCGCACGCTCTCCACAAACATCCGGCCCGTGCGCTGCAGCGTCTGGCTGTACTTGGCGTAGACCTCGCGCAATTTGTCCTCCGGCAGGTCCGCCGGGATGATGGTGGTGATCATGTTCATGCTCAGCGTGTGCTTGAGCGAGCAGATCATGATCAGATACGCGATGTGGATCCGGTAATAGCGTTTCTTCACCGGCTCCGGCATATTCTTTTTGCGGACGTAGTTGTTGATGGTGGCCGCCGTGATCACCTCGCCGTTCTGCACGTCCGGCGGCAGGTAATCCAGGTATTTCTTTAACAGCGTGATGATCTGATCCATGTACAGCCCGAAATCCGGGATCTCCTCCCAGGTGGGAAGGCTGTAGTTATCCATATACTTTTCCCAGCGTCTCAGCTTTTTACCGATCAATTGCTTATCGTAACTCAAGGCCCTCTCCTGCTGCGCTTTGTTAAGCGTTTTTCTGATCGTATTGATTATAGCACGTTTCGCCTCGATTTCAACCTGATGATGTGCAATAATCGCTTGACATGTGTATCATGATTTGATATTCTAATCTCAGAGATTAGATATCTTGAGAGGTTATACTATGTATACTATAGTAACAGATTCCAGCTGCGACCTGCCCTCGTCCCTGCTTCGTTCCTGGGGCGTAAAGTGCGCAAATCTGAATTT
>CACZPX010000316.1 GCA_902783095.1 uncultured Lachnospiraceae bacterium | reverse complement strand
GCCCGCTATCATGAGGTGGTGGACGAGGCGCACGACAAGGTGGCGGAGGCCAGGCAGGAGTACAACGACAAAAAGGCGGAAGCGGATCAGGAGATCGCGGACGCGGAAAAAGAACTGACGGACGCCGAGACGGAACTGGCGGACGCGGAACAGAAGGTAACAGACGGCGAACGCGACCTGGCCGAAGCGCAGCAGAAGCTGGCGGATGGCGAAAAGGAGCTGGCGGACGGCCGCAGCAAACTGGAAGACGCCAAAAAAGCCTACCGCGACGGCCGCAGGGAACTGGACAAAGGCTGGGCGGACTATAACGCCGTCGTAAAAGAGCTTGCCCAAAAAGAAAAAGAACTGGCGGACGCCGAAAAGGAGCTGGCCGCGCAGGAAAAGACCCTTGCAGCGGCGGAAACAAAATTAAAACAGGGCGAGGAGGCCCTGACCGCCGCGGAGGCGGAACTGGCCGAAGGAGAAAAAGCCCTGCAGGCGGGTGAGGCGGAACTTGAAAAAAACCGCGCGGAACTGGAGGCGGGCGAGGCCGAGCTGGCGGAGAAAAAGGCGCAGCTGGACGCCGCAGAAAAGGAACTGCCCGGAAAACGCGCGGAACTGGAGGCGGCGGAGGCCGAACTTGCAGAGCAGGAGACCGCACTGGAAGCGGCAGAGGCAGCGCTTGCCGCGCAGGAAGAGCAGTTAAACGCGGCGGAAGCCGAACTGGCTGCGCAGGAGGCCTCCCTGGAGACGGCGGAGACGGAACTGGCCGCGCAGGAAGCCCAGCTGCAGACAAAAGAGGCGGAGCTTTCGGCCGCGGAGGCGGAGCTTGCGGCACGCACCGCCCAGTACGAGGAAGCGCTGGCGCAGTTTGAAGCGCAGGAGGCGGCGCTCCCGCCGGAGACGGCTGCGGCTATGCGCGCGCAGCTGGAACAGACCGGGGCGGAACTGGAAGCGGCCGCCGCGGCCCTTGCCGCGCAGGGGGAACAGCTGACACAGGCGAAAGCACAGCTTACCGCGGGGAAGGAAGAACTGACCGCGGCCCGGGCGCAGCTGTCCGCCGGGCAGAAGACGCTTGCGGAAAACCGAGCGGCGTTTGCCGCCGTTCAAACAGAGCTTGCAGCGGCCCGCACGCAGCTAGAAGCCGGAAAGGCGCAGCTTGCAGAGGGCAAAGCCCAGCTTAAGAGCGCCGAAAAGCAGCTCGCAGAGGGCCGCACACAGCTTGCGGCAGGGGAGACGGCGCTGGCAGAGGCCCGCACGCAGCTTGCCGCCGGCGAGGCCGAACTTGAGAAGAACCGCACGGCGCTGGAGGCAGGCAGAGCCGAGCTGGAAGCCCAAAAGACGGAACTGGAGACGGCAAAGGCGCAGACGGCGGCGGGCCGCACGCAGCTGGAAGCAGCCAAAACGCAGCTTACGGAGGGCCGCGCGCAGCTGGAAGCCGGCCGCAAAGAACTGGAAGCCGGCAAAAAAACGCTGGAGAAGAACGAACAGACGTTAAAGGACGCCGCAGACGAGATCGCGGACGGCGAAAAAGAGCTGGCGGATGCGGAGGCGGAACTGGCGGACGGCCGTGCCGAGGTGGAAGACGGAAAAAAGGAACTGGCGGACGCCAGGCAGGAGATAGAGGACGCCAAGGTCAAGCTGGCGGACGGAAAACAGGAGCTTTCGGACGCAAAGGCCGAAGCGCAGGAAAAGCTGGCGGAGGCGGACCAAAAGATCACCGATGCGGAACACGATATCGATGATATTGAGATGCCCGAGTGGTACGTGCTGGACCGCAATTCCGTCCAGGACTACGTGGAATACGGCATGGACGCGGAGCGCATCGGCAATATCGGCAAGGTCTTTCCGGCCATCTTCTTTCTGGTGGCGGCCCTGGTGAGCCTCACCTCCATGACGCGCATGGTGGAGGAAAAACGCACGGAGATCGGCACCTGGAAGGCGCTCGGCTACGGCCGCGGCGCCATCACGGCCAAGTTCATGCTCTACGCGCTGTCCGCCTGCGTCCTGGGCAGCGTGCTGGGCGTGACCGTGGGCAGCAAGGTGCTGCCTTACGTGATATTGAGCGCCTACGATATTCTGTACATCAACATCCCCTATAAGGAGATCCCCATACAGTGGGACCTGGCGGTGCTCAGTTCCGTGACCGCGGTGGGCACCGTGGCGGCGGCGACCTGGTTTGCCTGCCACCGCACCTTAAACGCCGCGCCGGCCCAGCTGATGCGGCCGGCTCCGCCACGCTCCGGCAAGCGCATCTTTTTGGAGCGCGTGGGCTTTATCTGGAACCGGCTCAACTTTACCCGCAAGGCCACCTTCCGCAACCTGTTCCGGTTCAAGAAGCGGTTTTTCATGACGGTCTTCGGCATTGGCGGCTGCATGGCGCTGCTTTTGGTGGGCTTTGGCCTGCGGGACTCCATCGCCAAGATCGTGGATACGCAGTACACGTACGTCTGGACCTACGACGCGTCGCTCTCGTTAAAAAAGGAGGCCGACAGCGCTGCCGTGCAGGCCTTTGCGGACGCCCGGGACGAGATCACGGGCACGCTGCGCACCTACCGCATCGCCAAGGATCTGGAGGCGAACGGCGTCACCAAAGAGGGTTTCCTGTTCGTGCCGGAGGACGGCGCGCGCATGACGGATTTCCTGACCCTGCACAGCAGGACCGAACCGGACGAGGTCTACGCGTTGGAGCCCGGGACGGCCGTGATCTCGGAAAAACTGGCGCGGATGCTGTCGCTTTCCGTGGGGGATACGATCCTCATCGCGGACAGCGAGACGGAAAAGCATCCGGTGAAGATCTCCGCGGTGGCGGAGAACTATCTGTACCACTACGTCTATCTGCTGCCGGAGACCTATGAGCAGCTGTACGGCAAGCCCGCGGAATACAACGAGATCTGTTTTAAGACGGCACAGTTGGAGGACGCGGTGCGGGAGGACCTCTACCGGGATCTGATCGCACTGGACGACGTGGAGAACATCACCTTTGTGAGCGAGCTGCAGAAGACCGTGGACAATATGATGCGCAGCCTGGATCTGGTGATCTGGGTACTGATCCTTTCCGCGGCTTTCCTGGCCTTTGTGGTGCTTTACAACCTCAACACCATCAACATCACGGAGCGCCGGCGCGAGCTGGCCACGCTCAAGGTGCTGGGCTTTTACGACGGCGAGGTGGCGCACTACGTCTACCGTGAAAACATCCTGCTCACGGTGATCGGCACGGCGGCCGGCATCTTTTTGGGCATCTGGCTGCACCGCTTTGTGATCACCACGGTGGAGATCGACATGCTGATGTTCGGGCAGAGCATCGCGCCGGCAAGCTTCCTGTGGAGCTCGCTGCTCACCTTTGCCTTCTCCGCGCTGGTAAACGGCTTCATGTTCTACTCCCTGCGCCGCATCGATATGATCGAATCGCTGAAGAGTGTGGAATAAGGCACGTATGACAGCCCCCGCAAGTCCCGTGCCGAAAAGCGAAACCGGTGTTTTATTTAACAAAGAAAACACCGGTTTTTTGTACGGAAAGCAAGGCGCGGCCATGTTGCTTTTATTCAGTTTGTGAATTATAATCAAACCAAATCAAAACCTTTCTGAAAGGAGTTCAGAATAATGCATCGCGCTTACAACTTTTCTGCTGGTCCTGCCGTTCTGCCCGTAGAGGTGCTGCAGGAGGCCGCTGCCGACATGCTCGATTACAAGGGCTGCGGCATGTCCGTTATGGAGATGAGCCATCGCTCCAAGATGTTCCAGGATATCATCGACACCGCTGAGGCGGATTTCAGAAAGATCGTCGGTATCCCGGAGAACTACAAGGTCCTGTTCCTGCATGGCGGCGCCCATCTGGATTTCGCCATGGTCCCCATGAACTTCCAGCAGGGCGGCACGGGTGTCTATGTCAATACCGGCAGCTGGACCAAGAAGGCCATCAAAGAGGCCAAGAAGTTCGGCAAGGTCTTTGTTGCGGCTTCCAGTGAAGACAAGAACTTCACCTATATCCCGGACTGCAGCGATCTGGAGATCCCGGAAGATGCCAAGTATTTCTATATCTGCGAGAACAACACCATCTTCGGAACCGAGTATCACAAGCTGCCCAACACCAAGGGCGTTCCGCTGATCGCCGACGTGTCCTCCAATTTCCTGTCCAGACCGATGAACATCAATGACTACGCCATGATCTACGGCGGCGTGCAGAAGAACATCGGCCCGGCCGGTCTGGTGATCGCAGCCATCCGTGAGGATTTGATCCCCACCGAGGAGCTTCCTACCGTTCCTACCATGCTGCAGTACAAGACCCACGCAGACGCCGGTTCCATGTACAACACCCCCAACTGCTGGTCCATCTACATCTGCGGTCTGGTCTTCAAGTGGATCCTGAACAACGGCGGACTGGAAGCCATGGCCAAGAGAAACGAAGAGAAGGCTGCCCTGCTTTACAACTACCTGGACAACTCCAAGATGTTCCACGGCACCGTTGTCAAAGAGGACCG
>CACZPX010000315.1 GCA_902783095.1 uncultured Lachnospiraceae bacterium | reverse complement strand
GGTGACGCTGCACAACATCCCGGAGGGCATGGCGGTAGGCGTCGTCTACGCGGGCTTTGTGGGCGGTTCAAATACCATCACGGCGGGCGCGGCGCTGGCCCTGGCGCTGGGCATCGCCATCCAGAATTTCCCGGAAGGCGCCATCATCTCCATGCCGCTGTACGCGGAGGGAAAGAGCAAGCCAAAGTCCTTTTGGCTGGGGGTCCTGTCCGGCGCGGTGGAACCGGTATTCGGGGCGCTTACCGTGGCCATCGCCGGCCTTGTGGTGCCGGCCATGCCGTACCTGCTGTCGTTTGCGGCCGGCGCCATGCTGTACGTGGTCGTGGAGGAACTGATCCCCGAAATGTCCGCCGGGACGCATTCCAACGTGGGCGTCCTCTCTTTCGCCTTCGGCTTCAGCCTGATGATGGCGCTGGACGTGGCGCTGGGCTGAGCCCTTCCGGCGGGGGTGGAGAGCCGTATATGAAGAAACGGCGGGCGGCGGGGCCGTCCCGTCTTCCAAAAAGAGCGGGGGAGCAAAAAAAACGATGGACATTGAGCTGTATTACACGGAAAAGGGAGAGGGACAGCCGCTGATCCTCCTGCACGGCAACGGGGAGGACAGTTCCTATTTTAAAGGGCAGATGGACGCGTTTGCCGAACGGTATCACGTCTATGCGATCGACACCCGCGGACACGGCAGGTCGCCGAGGGGCAGCGGCCCCTTTACGATCCGGCGGTTTGCCGAAGATCTGCTGGACTTTATGGACGCGCACCGGATCGAAAAAGCGCACCTGTTGGGCTTTTCGGACGGCGGGAACACGGCGCTGGTCTTTGCGCTGCGGCATCCGGAGCGTGTGGACCGACTGATCTTAAACGGGGCAAACCTGAACGCCGCCGGCGTAAGGCGGCGCACGCAGCTGCCCATAGAGATCGGCTACCGCATCGCGCGGCGGTTTGCCAAAAAGAGCGAAGCCGCCGCGAAAAACGCGGAGATGCTGGGCCTGATGGTCAACGACCCGAACGTGCAGCCGGAAGCGCTTTCGGCCATCCGGGCAAGGACCCTGGTCATAGCCGGGACCCGGGACATGATCAAGGCGTCCCACACGCGGGCGATCGCGTCCGCGATACCTGGCGCGAAACTGGTATTGATAAAGGGCGGTCACTTTATCGCAAGCAGAAAGCCCGCGGAATTTAACCGCGCGGTGCTGCGGTTCCTGGCGGACGGGGACGGTGCGCAAAGCGCCGGGACAGCTTGTAAAAACCGGCCGTTTGATGTAAACTGAAACCATCAATCTGACTCAAAGGAGTATCTGCAAATGAGAGAAGATTATCTGAAGAAACTGGTTGATATGATGGAGACGGACGCCATGCTGATCTCCCCCGGCGAAGAACTGCTGTTCTTTACGGACTTTACGCCCATGCAGTGCGAACGCTTCCAGGCCTTGTTCGTGAAGAAGGACGGGACCATGTTCTATCTGGCGAATATCCTGTACGAGGGCGAACTGCGCGCGGCTTACGGCGACGCCTTCCCCATCTACGTGTGGCACGACAACGAGGGCCTGCCCAAGGTCTATGAGATCTTAAAGGCGCAGGGTGTGGAAAACTGCAGCCTGGCGGTCAACTCCACCGCGCAGACCTTCAACGTGTTCCATATCGCGGACAACCTGAACCTCAAGCTGGTGGACGGCAAGCCCCTGCTGGAGGAGGTCCGCATCCGCAAGAACCACGATGAATTGAACCGCATGCGCCGTTCCGCCGAGATCGCGGACTCCGTCTTTGACAAGGTCTGCGAATTCATCCGTCCCGGTCTGACGGAGGCGGAGGTCAGCAAGTTCATGGCGGAGATCATGAACTCCTATCCGGACAGCCATTCCCGCGGCGGCATGGTCATCTCCGGCCCCAACTCCGGCTATCCGCACTACATGGGCAATTCCCGTGTGATCGAAGAGGGTGACTGCATCGTGCTGGACTACGGCACTTCCTATACCGGCATGCGCTCCGATATGAGCCGCACCGTATTCGTGGGCAGTATCACCGACGAACAGCGTGAGATCTACGACCTGGTGGACCGCGCCCAGCTGGCCGCGCAGGCGGCGGCTGTGGAAGGCGCCTGGATCCCGGACATCGACAAGGCGGCCCGCGCCGTTCTGGACGAGAAGGGTCTGGCCTACACGCTGGTCAACCGCGTGGGCCATGGCATCGGCTACTCCGTGCACGAGGGCCCGTACATCACGCAGCAGAACTTCCGCCGCCTGGAGCGCGGCATGTGCTTCTCCATCGAGCCCGGCGTGTATCTGCCCGGCAAGTGGGGCATGCG
>CACZPX010000314.1 GCA_902783095.1 uncultured Lachnospiraceae bacterium | reverse complement strand
CACCGGCGCATACTTGCTCCCGCTGCTCGGATCGCCCGTCACCTGCCGGTTTTCGCCGTCCGGATCGCAGCGGTACAGCGCGTCGTCAGCCAGATACCAGATCTCCGACTCCGCGATGCAGAGGCTCGGAAAATCACGCGATTCAAAGCCGTCTTCGGCGCCGAGGATCTTTTTGGTGCTCCCGTCCGCAAACAGGATGGCGTAGAGCGCGCCCTCCTCATAGGTGCCGTCCATATCGTCATTCGGGATAAAATAGAAGGCCTGTTCGGTGGCGTAGACGAACGACAGATCCATCCCTTCGCCGTCGCCCACCTGCATGGCGCCTACCTCCTCCACGGCGTCGCTTCCGTAGCGCGCGCGGCAGAGCCCCTGCTCCATCTTGGGCGCGTCGTCGCCCTGCGCAAACGTGCCGCGTACGAAATAGACGTAGCCGTGCACATAGCCAAGCACATAGGCGAGCTCGCCGTCCTGATTGACGTAGATACCGGACGCGCCGTCCATCTCCTTCCCGTCCCGGATAAAGGAGGCGTCAAAGGGCTGCCAGGTCTCCGTGGCCAGATCCAGCACCATAAAGGCAAAGGTCCACTCCCCGTCCGGCCTCTGCTCCGCCATGCGGCAGAAGTAGCGGCCGTCGTCGTAATAGGCGATGCGCACGACGGTCTGGGAAAAGCCGTCCGGCGGCGCGACAGTGCCCTGCTCGCTGCCGTCCGGGCTGATCCAGCGAAAGGCCGCCTTATCGTGCTCGCTCTGATAAAACCAGATGCGGCCGTTATGCGGGGCCAGGAAAAAGAGCGTGCTCTGCACCGTGCCGGCCTCTATGGCCGCGGGCGTAGTGTAGATCTTTTCCGGCTTAGCGTCCGCGTCGTCGCTGATGCGCCAGATGCTCTCCGAAGCGGATTCTCCGTTTACGCTGCAGTCGTTGTCGTGGCCGTCCGCCACAAAATAGGTATAGCCGCGATAATGCGCGACCGCGCCCCACATGCTGTAATAGCCGGAGTTTGGCTCCTCGTCGTCATCCTGCGCATCGCCGCCTTCCGGCGTTTTCGTCGTCTCGCCGGCCGCCTGCGTGCCCGCTTCGCCGTCGTCGCCGCGCATCAGCGGCAGCAGCACGAACACAAAGACCAGCACCAGCGCGGCCAGGCCCGCGATCAGGCCGAGGATGAGCGGCAGTTTGGACTTTTTCTTTTCCGGCTGCGCACCGGTCTGCGGCGCCGCTCCCACAGGGCGCTGTACGGCCCCGTTCGCAGCGAACTGCTGCCGGCCATACGGCTGGCCGTAAGCCTGCTGTGCGGCGCCTTGCGGTTTTCCGTAAGCCTGCTGTACGGGCTCGGTCTCTCTCCGCTCCGGCGCTCCCGCGGGGCGGGCCGCCGGTTCGGTCCCTGTCAGTTTTGCGCCGCAGTGCGCACAGAAGCGTGCGCCGTCCGGCAGTCTGTTACCACAATTCGGGCAATACATATTACTTCCTCCCAGGTTGTGTCATTGGTGTTGACAGATCCTTCGACTGCGCTCGCTCCGCTCAGGATGACAAGGGATCCCGTATCCCGGCGCTCGCTGGCGCTCGCTCCGCTCAGGATGACAAGGGGTCTCGTATCCCGGCGCTCGCTGTCGCTCGCTCCGCTCAGGATGACAAGGGTCCCATATCCCGGCGCCCGAAGGGCTCCCGTATCACGCAGCGGGCGCGCCGCCCTCCTGCTTCATTTTATTCAGTTCCGACGCCGCGAACGGGATCGAGACCGAGACCGCCAGCACGTCCGCCACCGCCTGCGTGATCTCCACGCCGAACAGGCCGAACAGCCGCGGCAGGATCAGGATCAGCGGGATAAAGAAGATGCCGCTGCGCGCGGAAGAGGTGATGGACGCCTTTAAGCCGCGCCCGATGGACTGCAGCATCATATTGGCGATCACGATCGTCGCCTGCAGCGGCAGCGCGGCCGCCTGCCAGCGCAGGGCCACCTGCCCCACGGCGATCACGTCCGGATCGTCGCGGAAAAAACCGATGATGCCCGGCGCAAAAGCCAGACACAGCGCGGCCATCACCGCCAGGAAGATCGTGCCGTAGCGCACGCAGAAGAAAAAGCCCTCCCGCACGCGGTCCGTGCGCTTTGCGCCGTAGTTGAACGCGCACACCGGCTGGTAGCCCTGGCCAAAACCGATCAGCGCGCTGGAGACGAACATCATCACACGCGTGGTGACGCTCATGCCCGCGATCACCGCGTCCCCGTACACGCCGGCTGCGCGGTTCAAGAGGACCGTGGCGATCGCCGCCAGCCCCTGCCTGAACAGCGACGGGCTGCCGCCGCGGATCACGTTGAAGAGATAATACCAGGAAAGCCGCAGATTTTTAAGCTGCGGACGGACGTTGGCGCCGCGCCGGCTGCCAAGCAGCAGCACCACAAAGCTGATGAACTGCCCGGCGATCGTGGCGACGGCCGCGCCGGCCACGCCCATGTCAAAGACAAAGATCAGCAGCGGGTCCAGCCCGATGTTCAGCACCGCGCCGCACATCAGGCCCACCATCGCATAGACGGCGCTGCCCTGGAAGCGCAGCTGGTTGTTTAGGACGAACTGGCTCATCATAAACGGCGCGCCGACCGCGATGATCCGCAGATAGACCACCGTATGGTCCATGGTGCTGTCGGAGGCCCCCAGAAAACGGGCCAGCGGCTCCGCCGCGAAGATCACAGCCAGCGCGAAGATGACGCCAAGGATGAACGCGAGTGCCAACCCGGTGGCGGACATCTCTTCCGCCTCCCGCTGTTCGCCCGCGCCGAGCTTGCGCGACAGGAAAGAGCCTGAGCCCTGGCCGCAGAAAAAGCCCAGCGCCTGAATGATGGCCATGGCCGAAAAGGCCAGCCCTACAGCCGCCGTGGCTTCCGTGCTGATGCGCCCCACAAAAAACGTGTCCGCCGCGTTG
>CACZPX010000313.1 GCA_902783095.1 uncultured Lachnospiraceae bacterium | reverse complement strand
CAGGTCCACGATGGGCTGTCTGGCTGCGGTGTAGCCGCCGGAAGCTCCGCCCATGGCCTTGCCGAAGGTACCGGTGATGATGTCCACACGGCCCATCACGCCGCAGTACTCCGCAACGCCGCGGCCGTGTTCACCCATAAAGCCGACCGCGTGGGAATCGTCTACCATCACCAGCGCGTCGTACTGATCGGCCAGGTCGCAGATCGCCTTCATGTTGGCGATATAGCCGTCCATGGAGAACACGCCGTCGGTGGCGATCATGATCTTCTTGCAGCCGCTCTCGCGCGCATCCTTCAACATGGCTTCCAGATCTTCCATGTTGTTGTTCTTGTAGCGGTATCTCTTGGCCTTGCACAGACGCACGCCGTCGATGATGGACGCATGGTTCAGCTCATCGGAGATGATGGCGTCTTCCGGCCCCAGCAGGGTCTCAAACAGGCCGCCGTTGGCGTCGAAGCAGGACGAATACAGGATCGCGTCGTCCGTGCCGACAAAGTTGGCGATGCGGCGCTCCAGGTCCTTGTGGATCTGCTGCGTGCCGCAGATGAAACGCACGGAAGACAGGCCGAAGCCCCACTTGTCGTAGCTCTCCTTGGCCGCCTTGATCAGCTCGGGATTGTCGGACAGGCCCAGGTAGTTGTTGGCGCACATATTCAGCACGTTGTTCTTGACCGTGGTGTTGATGCGGGAAGACTGCGGCGTGGTGATCACGCGCTCTTCACGGTAAGTGCCGGCCTCGCGGATGGCGTCCAGTTCCTTTTCAAAAGCAGTAAAAGCACTCTTCATGTTATCCTCCTTGATTATGGGACAATTCCCTGCGCGGCAGATGGTATCCGCCCGCCGGGCATTATTCTTTCTCCGTCAGACCCAGCTTAAAACGACCTTGCCGGACTTGCCGCTGTTCATGGCCTCAAAGCCCTTTTCAAAATCGGTGTAATGGAAGCGGTGGGTGATGACCGGCGTCAGATCCAGGCCGCCCTGCACCATGTAGCTCATCTTGTGCCAGTTGTCCATCTTGCGTCCGTAGATGCCCTGCAGCATCAGGCCGCGGCCGATGATATCGTTCATGTTGATCTCCACCGGCTTGTTGCTGATGCCCAGCAGGGAGATCTTGCCGCCCGTGCGCATCACGGTGAACATCTGCTTTAAGGCAGCGCCGGCGCCGGACATCTCCAGACCCACGTCAAAGCCCTCGTGGATACCGAGGTTTGCCATGACCTCATGCAGGTCTTCCTTTGCGGTATTCACAGCCGCGTCCACGCCCAGCTTCTTGGCCAGCCCCAGGCGGTAGTCGTTGATATCGGTGATCACCACGCGGCGGGCGCCGGAGAACTTGCAGATGGCGCTTGCGATGATGCCGATGGGGCCTGCGCCGGTGATCAGCACGTCTTCCGCCACCAGATCCCACATCAGCGCGGTGTGCGTGGCGTTGCCGAAGGCGTCAAAGAAGGAGACCACGTCCTCGTCCAGGCTCTCGTCGATCTCGATCACGTTGATGGCCGGGATCACGATATACTCCGCAAACGCGCCGTCGCGGTCCACGCCCACGCCCTTGGTATCCTTGCACCACTGGATGTTGCCGCTGCGGCAGTTCCGGCAGTGATGGCAGGTGATGTGACCCTCGCCGGACACGCGCTGTCCCACCTTTAAGTGGTCCACGCCCTCGCCCAGCTTGTCGATCTCGCCCACGTACTCATGGCCAATGGTCATCGGCGGATGGGTGATATGCTCCTGTGCCCAGGGGTCCCAGTTGTAAATGTGTACGTCCGTGCCGCAGATCGCGGTTTTGTGGATCTTGATGCGGACTTCACCGGGGCCGGGTTCCGGGACCGGTACCTTGCGCAGTTCCAGACCGGGACCTGCAACGGGCTTAACGATAGCATCCATTAAACGTTCCATATTTAACCTCCATACGTGAAATGTTGGGGTAGTTTCACTCTTTAACTATAGTTTTTCCGCGCCTTTTTGTCAATTAAGCGACAGGGTTTGCAGAGGTTTTCACTTAAGAATTTAAGGCGCCTGCAATACTATATAAAGCAGCCTGAATGGCTGCGCCGCGCGTGATACCCGGTTTGCACTTCCCCCAGCCTGGTGTATAATAACACCTGCAAAAACCGCGCCAGGAATCAAACGATCATGCATCCAAACAGTGATATTTCCGACATTCAAATACTGCGCGTCACAGTCGCGGAAGATCTGGCCGGCCGCACCGTGCTCGACTGCCTGCGGCGGGAACTGCGCCTGCCGGCGCACCGCATCGGCTCGCTCAAATTCCGGCCGGACGGCATCCGCGTAAACGGCGCCCGCTGCCGCGTATCGCAGGTCTTAAAGGCCGGCGACGTGCTGGAACTGCGGCTGAAAACGGCGGGCGGCACAGCCCTTTCGCACGGAAGCTTCGCGGCGCAGCCGGACGTGCTGTACGAGGACGAAGCCCTGCTGATCGTCAGCAAACCGGCCGGTCAGCCCTG
>CACZPX010000312.1 GCA_902783095.1 uncultured Lachnospiraceae bacterium | reverse complement strand
CGGCGGCCTACGCCGGCGTGGAAGACCGCGACGTGACCATCTACTGGGACGGCGACCCCGTGACCACCAGCCTGGACGCATTCAACGTGGAGTGGGGCATCGACGAGGCGCTCGATACCGCGATCCGCATCGGCAAGTCCCACGGGACTCTGGGCAGCTACTTTGCCACGATGGACCTGCGCATGGGCACCTACCACATGGAGCTTGCCAAGACCGTAGACCGGGAAAAGATCGAGAAGTTTGTGGAGGACGTGGCCTACGACCACGACATCCGGCCCAAAAACGCGAAGATAGAGCTGGTAGACGGCACGTTCGTCGTGACGGACGGCAGCAGCGGCACCAGCACGGACCAGAAGCAGACCGTGGCCAAGATCGTGAACAGCTTCATCAACACGGACGCGGAGTCTACGCTGACGGTGGTGGCCGTGGTGAACGTGGTGGAGCCGCGGATCACCGGGGACATGCTGCGGAACATCCAGACCATCCTGGGGCAGGCGTCCACCATCTACCACGAGCCCGGCAACGAATACGGCAGCCGCAGCAACAACGTGGAGGTGGCCACGCGCTACATCAACGGCACGGTGCTGATGCCCGGCGAACAGGTCTCCACCAGCGATCTGATGAAGGACCGCATAGAGGAGAACGGCTATCAGAGCGGCTCCCAGATGTACAACGGCCAGATGGAAGACGCGATCGGCGGCGGCGTGTGCCAGGTGGCGTCCACCCTGTACAACGCGCTGTTAAAGGCGGAGATCCAGATCGACCGCCGCTCCAACCATTCCATGATCATCCCGTACCTGCCCCCGTCCAAAGACGCGGCGATCGCGGTGGGCTCCAAGGATCTGGTGTTCACCAACAACCTGGACGATCCGATCTATCTGCGGGGCGAGACGGACGGGACCAACGTGATCTTCACCGTGTACGGGAAGGAGACGAGACCGGCCAACCGCACGCTGGAATTCGTGAGCGTGGAGGATTCCCGCACCAAGTCCGAGAACGTGATCGTCTACGACGACACCATGCCGGAGGGCACCAGCAAGGAGAGCGGCACCGCCCACGACGAGGTCTACTCGCACCTGGAGAAGGTGGTGTACGTGGACGGCGTGGAGGTGAGCCGGGAGACGCTGCATTCGGACCACTATCAGCTGTCCGTGATCACGGAGACGATCGGCACCAAACCCACGGAGGCGGCATCGGACGCGACGGAATAGGGCGCCGCGTGAAAACGTCGGCAAAACGCATCAAAAAGCGGGATTTCTCCCGCTTTTTTACTTGCACTTTCTGCGGCTTTTTTGTAAAATAATTGTCGGTCTGTGTAAAAATCAGATGAATACCCCATTGATTCCGAAGTAAGGAGGAGACATATCATGAATGTCTATAGCGCAAAGCAGATAAGAAACATAGCAGTGCTCGGCCATGGCGGAGCAGGTAAGACGACGCTCGTCGAGTCCCTGGCGTTTCTCACCGGGCTCACCAGCCGCATGGGCAAGGTCACGGACGGCAACACCATCAGCGACTTTGATAAGGAAGAGCAGAAGCGTCAGTTCTCTATCGATATGAGCGTGGTGCCGATCGAGCACAACGGAATCAAGTTCAATTTCCTGGATGCGCCCGGCTATTTCGACTTTGTCGGCGAAGTAGAGGAAGCCTTAAGCGCCGCACAGCTGGCGGTGATCGTGGTCAACGGCAAGGCCGGCGTGGAAGTCGGCACGCAGAAAGCATGGAAGATGTGCGAGAAGCGCGGCATCCCGCGCCTGATCTTTGTCTCCGGCATGGATGACGAGAACGCGCATTTCATGAACGTGATCGCGCGTCTGGAAGAGATGTACGGCTCCAAGATCGCCCCGTTCCAGCTGCCCATCCGCGAGAACGAGAAGCTGGTAGGCTTTGTGGACGTCATCAAGCAGGAAGGCCATAAGTACGCCGGCAAGGGCAAGGTCACGGCCTGCGATATCCCCGCCGACGTGCAGAGCGAGCTGGAAGACCAGCGCGGCCGTCTGATGGAAGCGGTCGCCGAGACCGACGAGGAACTGATGGAGCGTTTCTTTGACGGCGAGGAGTTCACCGTGGACGAGATCATCAACGCCCTGAGCGGCGCCGTGCACGAAGGCGACATGGTCCCCGTGCTGCTGGGCACCGGCCTCACCGGCGACGGCGGCGAGCTGCTGCTGGAAGTCATCGAGCACTACTTCCCGGCTCCTTCGGACAGAAAGGTCGCCGGCAAGAATATGAAGACGGACGAAGCCTTTGACGCGGACTATGATGAGACCAAACCGTTCTCCGCGCAGGTCTTCAAGACCCTGGTAGACCCCTTCATCGGCAAGTACTCCTTCGTGAAGGTCAACTCCGGCGTCTTAAAGGGCGACACCCCTCTGTACAACACCACCAAGGAGACCGAAGAAAAGATCAACCGCGTGTACGTGCTGCGCGGCAAGGAAGCCATTGAGGTCCCGGAACTGCGTGCGGGCGACATCGGCGCGCTGCAGAAGCTGTCCGTGACCGGCACCGGCGATTCCCTGGCCACCAAGGATACGCCCGTGGTCTTTGATCCCATCGAGTTCTCCGTACCTTATACCTACCTGGCCTACAGCGCCGTCAACAAGGGCGACGACGACAAGGTGGCTTCCGCCATGGCGAAGCTTCTGGAAGAGGATCCCACCCTGCGTTCCGTGAACGACAAGGAAAACCGCCAGCTGCTGATCTACGGCATCGGCGAGCAGCAGATCGAGATCGCGCTGTCCCGCATGCTCAACCGCTACAAAGTCGCGGTACAGACCAGCAAGCCGCGCGTTGCCTTCCGCGAGACCATCCGCGGCAGCGTCAAGGTGCAGGGCAAGCATAAGAAGCAGTCCGGCGGCCACGGCCAGTACGGCGACGTTACCATCGAGTTCGAGCCCACCGGCGATCTGGAAGTCCCTTACGTCTTCGAAGAGAAGATCGTGGGCGGCGTGGTGCCGAAGAACTACTTCCCCGCTGTGGAAAAGGGTATCCAGGAAATGGTCCCGAAGGGCCCGCTGGCCGGCTATCCCATCGTTGGCTTAAAGGCTACGCTGGTATTCGGTTCCTACCATCCGGTAGACTCCTCCGAAATGGCCTTCAAGCTGGCCACCATCCTGGCGGTCAAGGCGGCGTTCGCCAACCCGGCCTCCAAGCCCGTGCTGCTGGAGCCTATCGCTTCCTTAAAGGTCAACGTGCCGAATGACTACACCGGCGATGTCATGGGTGACTTAAACAAGCGCCGCGGCCGCGTGCTGGGCATGAACCCCGACCACGAGGGCGGCACCACCATAGAGGCCGACGTGCCCATGTCCGAACTGATCGGCTACGGCACCGACCTGCGCTCCATGACCGGCGGTATCGGCGACTTCTCCTATGAGTTTGCCCGCTACGAGCAGGCTCCGGCCGACGTACAGGCCAAGGAGATCGCAGAGCGCGCCAACATGGACGAGGAGTAAGCCTCCCGCAAAGGTGTTGCAAAGCAGATCAACATTTAGCAAACCAGCCCCCGGCAGCCGCCGGGGGTTTTGTCATGTCCCATCTGCCGGCTTTCCGACGAATTCCCATTGAATCGCCGGTCCATTCTTTGTATAATGTCTGTCGGTGACCGCGTTTCGGACAAAACTGCGGCCGTTGCCGCCGTGTACGGGTTTTCCGTGCGGGCGGACAAGAAAAAAAGGGAGAACGATCATGAAAAGACGGATATTGGCCGCGTTCCTTGCGGCGATGATGGTCCTGTCGCTTGCGGGCTGCGGCGCGGACGCCCAGACCACGGCGGCGCCGGAGGCCGCGGCTACGGAAGCGGCGAAGACGGAAGCGACGGAAGCGCCGGCCACGGAAGAGGCGACCACGGAAGCGCCGGCCGCAGAAGAGGCGACCACGGAGGCGACTGCCACGGAAGAAGCTACTACGGAAGCGCCGACTACGGAAGAGGCAACTACGGAAGCACCGGCGGAAGAGACGACGGGCGAGGAGAACACCGAAGCCGTCACCACCGGTGAAGAGGAGACCAAGGCCCTGCAGGAACTGGCGCTCTTAGACTTTATGTCCGGCGGCTTAAAGCCCCTGACGGAAGAGGATGAGCCGGAGGTGGACGACCTCTCTGAAGAGGACCAGGCCGAGATGGACCGCGCGATGCGCGCCTACACCCCCGGCGGCGACTCGCTGCTGATCAACGACGCTCCGACGTTCTACTATTACTCCCAGATGCCCAAAGACGCGCAGATCCTGTACGACGCGATGCTGATGGTGGCGGAGGATCCGGAAGATACGAACAACATCGTAAAGGCCGTGATCTCCACCGATCCTACCGGTCCCTCCTTTTCCGAGATCTACACCACCGCCTACTACGGCCTGCTGTACGATCACGCCGAACTGTTCTGGCTCTACAACGCCATCGAGGACGATTTCCAGCTGGGCACGCCGCGTGTGGACGACGCGCCGGCCGGCAAGCACTCTGTGTACATCAAGCTGATGCAGCCCTACGCCAACTACCGTAAGGAAGTGACTGCGCTTAACAACGCGGTGGAAGACTTCCTTTCCGATATCGATATGGACCAGAGCGACGCGGCGGTGGCGAAGGCAATCCATGACAAGCTGATCGAGCTGGTCACCTACAACATGCCGGTGATGCAGGACGGTTCCCAGAACGGCTATAAGAACCTGGCGCAT
>CACZPX010000311.1 GCA_902783095.1 uncultured Lachnospiraceae bacterium | reverse complement strand
TGCGGCCGGACAGGCCGATCTTGCGCAGCAGCTTATCCATCACAAAGGCCACGCGGGCAATGTAGCCGGAATCCTCCAGCAGCGACAGGAAGAAGAACAGCGTCACGATGATAGGCAAAAAGCTCAACACGCTGCCCACGCCCTCAAAGATGCCGTTGACGATCAGACCGTGGATCACGGCGTTCACGCCTCCCGCGGTGAGGGCCCGGTCCACCACGTCGGTAAGCGCGCCTACCCCCAGTTCCACCAGCTCCTGCAGCCAGGCGCCGATCACGTTGAACGTGAGCCAGAACACCAGCCCCATGATCACGATAAAGGCGGGGATGGCCGTCCACTTGCCGGTCAGAATGCGGTCGATGGCCTCGCTGCGGCCCTGCTGTCTGGAAACGCCGCCCTTACGGACGGTCTGCCCGCACACGCGGCCGATAAAGGCAAAGCGCATATCCGCCATGGCTGCGGCACGGTCTAAGCCGCTCTCTTTTTCCATCTGCAGGATGATGTGCTCCAGCATCTCCTTTTCGTTGCCGTCCAGATTTAACTTCTCCAGGATCAGCTCGTCGCCTTCGATCAGCTTGCTCGCCGCGAAGCGCAGCGGCAGCCCGGCCGCCCTGGCGTGGTCCTCTATCAGATGGCGCACGCCGTGCAGGCAGCGGTGCACCGCGCCGCCGCGGTGGCTCTCGTCGCAGAAATCCTGCCGCAGCGGCGGCTCCTGATAGCGCGCCACATGCATGGCGTGATCGATCAGCTCGTCCACGCCCTGGTTTTTTACGGCGGAGATGGCCACGACCGGCACGCCCAGCAGTTCTTCCATGCGGTTGATGTCGATGCTGCCGCCGTTTTCGGCCACCTCGTCCATCATATTGAGCGCTACCACCATGGGCACGTCCATCTCCAGCAGCTGCATGGTCAGATACAGGTTGCGCTCGATGTTGGTCGCGTCCACGATATCGATGATGGCCCTGGGTTTTTCATCCAGAACAAAATTGCGGGAGATCAGTTCCTCGCTGGAATAGGGCGACATGGAATAGATGCCCGGCAGATCCGTGATGAGCGTATCCGGCTGCCCTTTGATCTTTCCGTCCTTGCGGTCCACCGTAACGCCGGGGAAATTGCCCACATGCTGGTTGGCGCCGGTCAGCTGGTTAAACAGCGTGGTCTTGCCGGAATTCTGGTTGCCCACCAGTCCGAAGGTCAGCGGCGTGCCCGCGGGAAGCGGATCCCCGCTGCCCTTGGGGTGGAACTTTCCGCCTTCGCCCAGGCCGGGGTGTGCCGGCGTTTTCCGGGCGGACGCGCCGTCCTTACGGCCCTTGCCGCCGTCCTTCGCCGCGGCGGTTTTCTTACGGCCGTCCGCCGTGCCGTTTCCGCCGCCGCCTTCCGCGGCGGTATCATGCGCCGCGGGCTCCACTTCGATCTTCGCAGCGTCCGCCACGCGCAGGGTCAGCTTGTATCCGTGGATCAGCAGTTCCATCGGATCGCCCATGGGGGCGAACTTTACCACGGAGACCGCCGCTCCTGGGATCACGCCCATATCCAGAAAATGCTGCCGCAGGGCGCCCTCGCCCCCGACAGCGGTTATCACGGCCTTTTTGCCGATCTCCAGTTCATTTAATGTCATGCTCTCTCCTGTCCGCCGGATCCTGTTCGGTCCCGGTCGGGTTTGCTTCCTCTAACCAACAGACAGGATAGCACGAACGTTTGCCCTTTTCAACAAATAACTTGCCCGTTCCCGCAAATTTCCGCAGCCGCTTCCCGGGCGTCCGCTTTTTAAACGCAAAAACAGCCCGGCTTCCCGGACTGCCTGCATTCTGTGTGATTCGCGCCGCTGCGGGTTCCCGTTACAGCTTTCCCGTAAAACCGGGGTCAAAGTCCTCGTAGTAATCCGGTTTGTGCACCGGGATGATGCCGATCATCTTCTCGCGCGCCTCTTTGGCCTTGGCGGCGTCCCCGTTTACGATGCTGTTGTAGATGATGGCGTGAGAATACTCCTCCATCATGGCCTTACTGTCGGCCCGGTGGGACCGCGTGTAGACCAGATACCGGATGTGATTGGAGATGATGCTCTCCACCATCTTGTAGATGTCCATATACAGGCGGTTGTTGCTCATGCGGATGATCTCGTAGTGGAAGGCGAAATCCGCCGCGACCACCTCGTCCAGCAGTTCCCGGTTGTCCACGTCCCTGTTATAGCGGTCAGACAGCTCGTCATACTCATCCAGGCGCTGCTTCAGCTTTGCCTTCTGCTCATCCGTGGCAAACTGGATGGCAATGTTCATGCACTCGCCCTCCAGCAGGTTGCGCAGCTGCTCCACGTCCTTGCGGCGGTCTTTGCTCTGGTAGATGGGAGAGATCTCGTCCATGAACTGCTGCAGCGAAAAATCCGCGACAAAGGAACCCTCGCCCACGCGGGTCTCGATCAGGCCAAGGGTGTTCAGCTTCTGCAGCGCCATACGGACGCTCAGGCGGTTTACGCCGAAGTACTCCGCCAGTTCCCCCTCAGACGGGATCTTGTCGCCCACGTTCCAGACGTTGTCCAGAATGTCCTGCTTTAACGCCTCGTACACCTGGTCTACGACCGAAGTCCGCTGTATTCTTCCGGTTCCTCTCTTTACTGTGCTGCCAGCCATGGTTTCCTCTATTGTCTGTAAAAGCATTTTTATGCTGCCCGTTGTCGAACTGCGCGCAACGATTCTTAGTTTACTTATAAAAGCGACGTTTGTCAATTGCGCCTGTGCAGTATGATAGCGTAAGCGAATCATCAGTTGAAAGTAGCGCGAGGCCGCCTGTTGAGTATAAGAATGCTTATAGACTGTCTTCATTATACTCG
>CACZPX010000310.1 GCA_902783095.1 uncultured Lachnospiraceae bacterium | reverse complement strand
CTGCTCCGGGTCCAGCACCTCCAGCAGGGCGGAGGCGGGGCTGCCGTTGTAGGAGGCGGAGAGCTTGTCCACCTCGTCCAGCACCATCACCGGGTTGGAGACGCCGCTCTTGCTGATGCCGTCCATGATGCGGCCCGGCATGGCGCCGATGTAGGTGCGGCGGTGTCCGCGGATGTCCGACTCGTCGTGCACGCCGCCCAGGCTCACGCGCACGTAGCGGCGGCCCAGCGCCCGCGCGATGCTTTTGCCGATGCTGGTCTTGCCGGTGCCCGGCGCGCCCACGAACAGCAGAATGGAGCCGGACTGCTGTTTTTTCAGGTTCATCACCGCGATCTGCTGAATGATGCGGTCCTTCACCTTTTTCAGACCGTAGTGGTCCTCGTCCAGGATCCTGCGGGCCGCCGCAAGGTCTATATGGCCCGCCTCCTCCTTTTTCCAGGAAAGGCCCGTCACAAAGTCCAGCCAGTCGTAGAGCATGCCGGACTCCGCGCTCTCCTTCCCCTCCTGCCGCAGGCGGTTTAGGACCTTCTCCGCCTCCCGCCTGGCGGTGTCGTTCATCCCGGACTCCGCGATCTTCTGCGCAAACTTCTGCACGTCCGTCACGTTTTCGGGGTGCATCTCGTCCAGTTCCTTCTGCAGATGCTCCATCTGGCGCTTGATGGCGGACTCGCGCATCATCTGCTGGTAGTCCTTCTGCTGCGAGCTCATGGCCTCGTTGGTGATGCGCCCCACCTCCAGAAAATCATACAGCAGTTTTTCGATGGCCTCCGCGCGCTTGGCGCGGGAATCCTCCGCCAGGATCGCGTAGCGTGCCTCGTTGTCGATCTTCAGCCAGGGCGACAGCATGCAGGCCGCCATGCCCACGGAGTCGATCTGATTGAAGAAAAAGTCTGCGGATTCGCCCCACTTAAAGCCGGACGAGAAGGCGCGCAGCTCCTGCAGAAGCCCGGCCAGCTTTTCCTTTTCGGTCTCCGGGTCCAGGTCTTCGATCTCCGGCCGGCGCGAGATATTCAGCTTGATGGTGTGGTCCGGGTTGATGGTCACGCCCTCCACGTTGACGCGGTACTGGGTGCGCACCGCGGTGACGCCCTGCGCGTCGATCTCCGTGACCGTGCCGGCCACGCCTACGGGGTAAAAACTCTCCTCCGTCATGTCCGCGGGCTTTACGTTTTCCCGCGCCACGATCATGATGATGCGCTCGTTCACGGCCACGCCCTTTCCGCCGGAATAGCCGCGCAGCGTCTCCGTCTGGAACCAGACGGTGGCGTCGGGGGTGAGCAGCATATTGTATACAGGTACGACGATCATGTTTTCCTCCTTGTTAAAAACGAATGTTCATTTAATATTTTCTATTTTTATTCCCTGCCGCAGGCAGGGATCGGTTTTCTGATTCGGTTTTATCCCGGTCTTAAGGCAAAAGCCGGTGTTTTGTGCCCCAGCGGTCCGTCTGCGCCATCAGCCGCGGCAGAGCAGCTGCTGCAGCATCTGCACCAGCTCCGAAAGCTGTGCGTCGGGGTCCGCCGCCTGCAGGCAGCTGTTGTTTGCCAGAAACCGCACCGGCGCAAACAGCACGGCGGCCAGGCTGGCGTCGCTGCAGCGGCGGATCAGACCGCGGTCCTGGTAGGTGTGGAAGAGGTCGAAGATCTCGCAGCAGCACTCCTGCTCCGACACCTGCTCCGACAGCGTGGGACAGCGCGAGCACTGCTCCACAAAGCTGAATACCTCCTCGTGCTCCGTGCTGTAGGCGTAATACCCGCGCACGATCGCGTCGATCAGGTCCGCCGCAGCCATTTGGGGGTCTACCCGGTCCATCAGGTAGTGATAGGACTGGTGCGAATACTCCGCAAAGATGTCGGCCAGCATCGCCTCCTTGCTGTCGTAGTAGACGTAGATCGTCGCGGGCGACACCCCTGCCTCCCGGGCGATCTTGGAAATGGAAGCCCCGCTCATGCCCTCCTGCAGGGTCACGCGGATCAGCGCTTCCTTGATCCTGTGCTGTTTGTCATAGTCTTTGGTCCGCATCCCGTTCTCCCGCATTCACGGCCGTACCCGCGCCGCAAACGTTTTTGTTGTTTTAATAATAAATGAACGTTCGGTTATTGTCAAGCCCCGGCCAAACCGCTTCCCGAACGTCCATCCAGCATCAGCCGCCGTGCGGTCATTTTTTCTTCTTTTTCTTCTGGTCCCTCTCCGGCAGGATCACCACCGTCGCCGCGCAGGCCAGCAGAATGCCCACCACCAGCGACACGCGATATAAAAACTTCACAAAGGAGCTGTCCTCCTCCGTTTTGATCTCCGCCGGCAGGTACACGCCCTCGGAAGCCCGGTAGACCTCGATATTCCGCACGTCGCCCGCCTTCACCTCGCTGCCGAAGGTCAGCTTGGCCGTGTAGGTCTTGCCGTCCACCTCGTATACCAGATCGGCGTCCCACACATTCGTCTTTATGCCGTCCTCCGTGACAGAGCGGATCGCCGCGTACGTAACGCCCGCCGTCACCGTCCTTACGTCGTCCGACTCCTGGTACTCCTTAAGCGCCTTGTTGGTCCTGACGATCCCGATGATGCCCAGCACGATAAAAAACAGCGCCGCCGCGAAGACGATCAGCGCGTCCCGCACGGTCTTTCTGCGCTTTTCACGTTTCCGTTCTTCTTTGGTGCTCATAG
>CACZPX010000309.1 GCA_902783095.1 uncultured Lachnospiraceae bacterium | reverse complement strand
CAGGAAGGAGAAGCCCTCCAGCCTGGTGTAGGCGCCGATACCGGCCATGGCCAGCGATCCGAAGGAGTTGATGTAACTCTGGATCATCAGGTTGGACAGGTCGATGATGCAGGCCTGCAGCGCCGAGGGCAGGCCGTAATGGAAGATCTGCTTCATCTTGCTCCAGTGGAAGCGGACCTTTTTGATCGTGACGCGGATCACTTCGTCCGTGTGGGTCAGCCTGCGCAGCGCCAGGCAGGCGGACAGGATCTGCGCCACCGCCGTAGCCAGCGCGGCGCCGTCCACGCCCATGCCGAAGATGCCGATAAAGGTATAGTCCAGGGCAACGTTCAGCACGGAGCTGAAGATCAGGTAGTACAGCGGGTGGCGGGAGTCGCCGGAGGCCTGCAGAATGCCCACGAAGGTGTTGTACATCACCAGGCCCGTGCTGCCGGCAAAGTACCAGCGCAGATAGAGCGTGGCCTCTTCCATCACGTCGGCCGGGGTATCCAAAAGCCGCAGCATGGCCGGGGACAGCCAGATGCCCAGCACCGTCATGACCACGGAAAAGACCAGACCCATGGCCACGGCCGTGTGCACGCCCTTCTGCACCGCCTGCTCGTCCTGCGCGCCGATGTCATTGCTGATGATGATGCCGGCGCCCTGGGAAAAGCCCATGAAAAAGCCCACCAGCATGAAGATGATGTTGCCGACGGAGCTGACCGCCGCCAGCGCTGTGGTGCCGACCAGCTGCCCAACCACCAGGGAATCCGCGGTGTTATAGAGCTGCTGAAACAGGCGTCCGATAAAAACGGGGACAGCGAAGCCGACGATCTTGCGCCAGACGCTGCCCTCGGTCATTAAATATTCCGATTTTGCCATTTCTGGATTGAATTGCTCCCTCTCTGCCGAACTGTCTTAATGATAGCACGGCCTGTCAAGTGGTTTTTTCGGATGATTAACGAGAAGCGGCCAAGATCCTTCGACTCCGTCCGCTTTGCGGACTCCGCTCAGGATGACATATTCCTTCTCCGGAAGATCTTCGAGCGGAACAGGATCACGTTCATCATCACAAAAAACCCGATAAAGATGAGCAGGGTCAGCACGGGCCGCACCGGCGCGAGCGTCGCCAGCAGCATCATGGGAAAACCGAACACGATGGCGGGAAAGTTCTGGAACACCAGGTTGTCGGAGGCCGGGGTCACAAAGTCGCCGTCCACCTCGCGCAGCAGGATGATGCCCGTGCTGGCGGTGCCGGTAAGCATGCCGTACATCACCAGGAACTGCTCCTCCGCGTATTCGGGGAACATGACCTTTGCCACAAAGCGGTTGTAGATGTAGGTGATGACGGCGCCCACCAGACCCATGGTCAGGATGATGCCCCAGTAATCCTCCAGAATGCCCAGGCGGATGGCCGCCACGCCGGAGACCACCATGATATCAAAGAAGAAGTTGCTGGCGCGCGTCATCAGGAAGCTGTTGACGTATTCCTTTTTGACGATGCCCCGCTTTTTGAGCCAGCCCAAAAAGAGCTTCACAAGCGTCGCCATCAGCACGCCCAGCAGAAAGTTGAAGCCGTAGATCACGGCCTTCATGCCGGGCAGCAGACTGCCCAGAAGCCACATCAGAAAGTACGCCAGCAGGTAGGACGCCGCCACCAGCGCGATCTGCACCGTCATCTTGTCCATGCTCTCCTGCATGGGGATCTCGTTAGCGGTCTGGATCTGGTCCGCGCGGATGGCGCCCTCTTTTGCGGTGCGCACGGTGATCTTGCCGCGCTTTTTCATGACGTTCAGATGGACCACGCCGCCCAGCGCCGCGGAGATAAAGCCCAGCGCCGCGATGGTCAGGCCAAAGCTCTTGCCGCCGACAAAGCCGAACTGCGTCTCATAGATGGTGCCGTAATTCAAGGCCTGGCCGGTGCCCTGGCCGTAACCGAAGGGCAGCAGCACGCCTGCCGCCGGGAAAAAGCCGGCGACGGCCTGCGCCGCAAGCAGCGAGATGGCCAGCCCGAAGATGCCCTGCAGCAGATAGGTGGAAACGGTGGTGACGCCGGTGTTGAAGATCTCCGTGGTGCGCTTTCTGGTAAGCCGCCCCTTGCCGGTCTTGAACACCGAGGCCACAAAGCCCAGCGCCAGCATGTGATAGGTGATGATCTCCAGCGCCGCCGTACCGTCCCCGCCGAAAAAGGCCGAGTCGAACATCACCTTCCCGGTGACCGCCTTATAGACCGCCTCCACGGCGATCAGGAGCGCCCCGCCCAGTACCGAGGTGGGGATCAGCGAAGCCTGCAAAAACCGAATGGATTTTTTTTAAATGTTGGCCGCGAGCAGGCTGCCCAGCAGTACCGCGGTCAGATTGACCGTTCCCCAGACGTTAGTGTCCCAAAAATTCTCCATGTCCGTCCCCCAAATGCCAGTTTTTGAACCGATAATAGAAGTTCATGTATTTCAGCGCGTTAAAGCGCGTGCCGCCGATCAGCTGGTATTCCCGCTTTCCGGCATAGAGCGCCAGCTTGTTTTTCCGGGATACCGTGGCACCGGTAAGGTCCGCAAAGGAAAAGACCATCTCATCCGCCGTTCCCTCGTCCGCGGCGATCCGGTCGCCGTACAGCGAAAGCCTGGCATTTTTGCGCAGCACCTTCCGCTTCATGTCCGCGATCTCCTCCACGCACACGTCCGCGTCCGTGACGAGCGGCCGCTCCGTATGCCGCGAGGGGTCCTGGCGGTTTACCCAGTCGTTCTGGAAATCGATCCAGCCGGCCGCGTTTTTAAACGGCAGCGCAAAGCCCTGCGCCGTGATCTCCTTTTTGACGGTATATTCCATCTGCAGGCCGCAGCTGTTGCAGAAGATCTTCTCCCCGCGGCTCTCCAGCCGGCCGGGCTCCTTGCAGCGCGGGCATAAAAACACCGCGCGCTCGATATACTCCGCGCGCTTTTTGTGGCGGTAGCTCTCCTTTACCGCCGTGTCGTCCACGGTCAGCGTCTGCAGGATCTCTTTATACAGATCCTCTTTGGAAAGCGCGGCCACCTCTTCCGGCTCGATCACCCGCGCCACATAGGCCCGCATGGGCCCGCGGCGCACCACGTCGGACCAGCGCGGCGCCACGCCGTAGCCGCCCTCTATGCGCATCAGCGCGACGGGCAGGCCCAGCATTTTGGCCAGTCCGGCGATGGACGGGTTGATATAGACGGTGCGGCCGGTGTACGTCCGGTTGCCCTCCGGCGCGATGCCGATGGTGCCGCCCTCTTTGGCCACGCGGATGCAGGTGCGGATGGCGCCTATGTCCACGCTCTGTTTTTTGATGGGGATGGGCGCCGCCAGAAAGCGGATGGCCCAGGAGGTGAACCCCTTGGTGAACAGGTCCTCGTTTGCGATATGATAGACCGCGCCCTTAAAGACCATGCCTACAAAAAACTGATCGAACGGTGTCTGATGATTGAACAGGATGAGGTAGGGCCGCTCCCCCTGTTCTTTGAACCGTTCGATCTTCACATGATATTTCAGCCGCGCATAGGGATACAGCAGCGCATACGCGATGTTGCGTGCGATGCGGTGCCGACTCTTGATCCACTTTTTTTCCTTCACCTTGCCGTCCCGTCCGTTTCCGTGATCCCCGATCTGGAACAGTGCTTCGGATGTGTCCGTACCGTTTCGGCACGCCCCCCGCCGTATCACATAAACGGCAGGGCTTCCGCAAAAGAAGCCCTGCCCGTGGACATACCGGCTCCTGGTCCGCAGCTATTATAGCACAGTCTGCACCGGAATCAACGAAACGTTTTTACCCGTATTGTTTCTTTTCGCCGCGGCGCCCGCTTATCCGGCCTGCTCCAGCACGCCCGTCGCCCGCAGGATCTCCTGCACGCTCTCCGCCGGCACCACCTCGATCTTTTCCAGAACCTCCGGCGCCACGTCCTTTAAGTCGTAGCGGTTTGCCGCCGGGATGAACACTTTGGTGATCCCCGCGCGTTGCGCCGCCATGAGTTTCTCCGGCAGCCCGCCTATGGGCGTCACCGCGCCGCGCAGGGCCACCTCGCCCGTCATCGCGATATGCGGGTCCACAACCCGGCCGGTCACCAGCGAGGCCAGCGCCGTGGTGAGCGCCACGCCCGCGGACGGCCCGTCCTTGGGCACCGCGCCGGCCGGCACGTGCACGTGCAGATCGTGCTTTTCAAAAAGCTCCGCCGCCTGTGGGAACAGGTCCTTTACCAGGCTCAGCGCGATCCGCGCGGACTCCTTCATCACGTCGCCCAGCTGTCCCGTGAGGATCAGTTCTCCGCGGCCGCTGACCAGCATCGTCTCGATATACAGGATCTCCCCGCCCACCGGCGTCCAGGCAAGGCCCGTCACCACGCCGGCCTTGGGCCTGGGCAGAACCGCGTCGTGCAGGATGGGGCGCACGTCCATCACCTCCCGCACCAGTTCCGGCGTCACGTCGATCCGCTGCGTGGGATCTTCGGAGAGCTTCACCGCCAGCGACCGGCAGAGCGTGTCCGCGTGGCGGCGCAGGTTGCGCACGCCGGCCTCCATGGTGTAGTCCGCGATGAGGGTGCGCAGCGCGTCGTCGGAGACCGTCATCTGCTCCGGCAGAATGCCCATGGTCTCCATGGCGCGCGGCACCAGATGCTCCTTTGCGATCTGCAGCTTTTCCAGCGGCGTATAGCCGGAGAACTGGATCACCTCCATGCGGTTTAACAGCGGCTCCGGAATGGTGTCCGCCGTGTTGGCCGTGCAGATGAACAAAACGTCGGACAGATCGTACGGCACGTTCATGTAGTGGTCGGTAAAGGTGTTGTTCTGCTCCGGATCCAGCACCTCCAGCAGCGCGGAGGCCGGGCTGCCGTTATAGGACGCGGAGAGCTTATCCACT
>CACZPX010000308.1 GCA_902783095.1 uncultured Lachnospiraceae bacterium | reverse complement strand
CGGCGTGATGAGCTTTGCCGAGATGGACGCGATGATGTACAAGATCGAGGGCGAAGACCTGTACCTGATCGGCACCAGCGAGCATTCCGTGATCGGCAGTTTTATCGACACCATCCTGGACGAGAAAAAGCTGCCCTATACGCTGACCAGCTATTCCCCCTGCTTCCGCAAGGAGAAGGGCGCGCACGGCATTGAGGAGCGCGGCGTGTACCGCATCCATCAGTTTGAAAAGCAGGAGATGGTGGTGGTGTGCCGGCCGGAAGAGAGCATGGAATGGTTCGAAAAGATGTGGAAATACACCGTGGAGCTCTTCCGCAGCCTGGATATCCCGGTGCGCACCATCGAGTGCTGCTCCGGCGATCTGGCCGACCTGAAGGTGAAGTCCATCGACGTGGAAGCCTGGTCCCCGCGCCAGAAAAAGTATTTTGAGGTGGGAAGCTGCTCCAACCTGGGCGACGCGCAGGCCAGACGCTTAAAGATCCGCGTGCAGGCCGAGGACGGGTCCAAGTACCTGGCGCACACGCTGAACAATACCGTGGTGGCGCCGCCCCGTATGCTGATCGCCTTTTTGGAGAACAACATCCGCGCGGACGGCAGCGTGGCGATCCCGAAGGTGCTGCAGCCGTACATGGGCGGACAGACCGAATTAAAAAAGATCTGAGCGGCCAAAGTGTAACCGTGTGCTTCCAAAAGTCACAAAACGCACCGTGACAAACGGCGCCGCTGTGATAAAATCCCCTGGTAGGAACTTCACATTCTTGCCAGGGGATTTTTCTGTTCTTTCCGACAATTCTGTAACCATATCAAGGAAGAGGCACATGAAAAGAAGGCATCCTAATCTTACGATATATCACGAAGAGTACGAGGCGGTACGGGAACGGCTGTCCGCCTATCAGGCAGCGGGCGTGACGCTGACGCTGGCGGGGAGGCAGACCACTCCCGGCTATCTGGCCTACGTGAGCGTTGTGCGGGATCGCGGCTGCTACATGAGTGACTTTATTTCGGATGCGACGGGCAGGCTCTGCGAAATTCGCTTCGACAAAGTCGAGTGATCAAAAAAACTTTGTGCGAGAATCCTTCTGTCAGAGCGGGGCGTGACCGGCGGACCGGAAGAGCATTTGAAAACGGGAACTGCCTATGTTATAATCTAATATCCAGGAGGCAGTGCCCATGAATGTGAAGCGGAACAGAAAAATCCCCGTCCTTATCGTGTTGCTGGCGGTCGTTGCGGTCGTCTGCATCAGTATCTTTACGCAGAAAGATCCGGAGACGGAAATCGTCGACGATATGGCCGACCTGTCAGAGGTCTACGCGTCCGCTGACGGGACCGTGCCCATCATCGCGAACGGAACGCTGTCCGGCGTGCGGGGGATCGTCCACGACCGGTATATCTACTTAAAACTGGGCGTGGTGCTGGAGGACGTCAACAGCGGCTTTTTCTGGGACGATTCCGAGCATTGCCTGAGTTATGCCACGGCCGACGAGGTGATCCGCGCCTATGAGGGTGACACCTATGAGGGCGCGGCGGTGTTTTTTGACAGTTCCGACACCGACGCCAAGAAGAGCGCGGACGCGGCGTCCCGGATCTGCGTCTCCCTAAACTACGTGGCCCAGTTTTCCAATATGGCGGTGAACATCTACAGCGATCCCGGCCGCGTGTTTCTGCGTTCCAAGTTTGGGGACCTGAAGATGGCGGAGCTCAAGCCGGGGACGGCAGTGCGCGTCGGCGCCGGCGGCGCGGAAAAGATCCTGTACAGGACCGAAAGCGCGCAGGAAGCCTGGCTGATCAGTACGGCGGACGGCTGGAACAAGGTGTTTTTGGGCGGAGAGATCGGGCACGTGGGCTACGTGACGGACGCGGACATCGAAACGGTGAAGACCGTGCACGAGGACGAGCCCTATACGGAGCCCGTCTATGAACGGAAGAGCCTGGGGAAGCCCGTGTGTATGGCGTGGCACCAGGTATTCAACGAGTCCGGCATGGATGAGCTTGCGGAACTTCTGGAGGCGGCCGACGGCCTGAACGTGATCAGCCCCACCTGGTTTTCCGTGGTGTCCTCTACCGGGACCATCGATTCCCGCGCGGACGAGGACTACGTAAAGCTTGCGCATGAATACGGGCTGCAGGTGTGGGCGCTGGCGGAGAATTTCAACACCTCCGTAAAGCTGGACTATTCGCAGCTGTTTGGGAAGACCTCCAACCGGACGCGGCTGGTGGACAATCTGGTGTCCGAGGCCGTGCGCTTTGGGATCGACGGCATCAATCTGGACTTTGAAGGCCTGCCCTCGGATGCGGGCAGCGGCTATCTGCAGTTTATCAAGGAGCTGGCGATCGCCTGCCATAAAAACGACCTGTTCTTCTCCATAGACAACTACGTGCCGTCCGCCTGGACGGGACACTATCACCGCGCCGAACAGGCGAAGATCGCGGATTATTTTGTGGTCATGGCCTACGATGAGCACTATGCCGGTTCAGACGCGGGCTCTACGGCGTCGCTGCCCTTTATCAAGAGCGGCATTGAAAATACCGTAAACGCCGGCGTGCCGGTGGAGATGCTGGTGGTGGGCATGCCGTTCTACTCCCGCATCTGGCGCGGAGAGGACGCGGCCGTCACCTCGGAGACCATGAACATGGCGGCCATGCACGACGCCAAAAAGCAGTACAAGGACTTTATGGTCTGGGACGAGGAGAGCGGGCAGAACTATATCGAGATCGAAGTGGAAGGCGTCTTAAACCGCATCTGGGTAGAGGACGTAAAGTCTCTGGAGGCAAAACTGGACCTGATCTTAAGCTACGACGTGGCGGGCATCTCCTGCTGGAAGCTGGGGATGGAGATCCCCGAGGCCTGGGAAGTGATCCACGAGGCCATGAGCGAACGATAGAGGCGGCGGAAACGGCCGCGGCAAAATGAAAAACGGAGGCCCTGCGGGAGCGGGGACCTCCGTTTTTGTGTGCAGCAAGCCCGAAAAGCGCGGCTGTGCTCGCACAGAGCCGCATTTGCCGGGCGCAGGACGTGAAGCCGCAGGCTGCGAATGTCTGCGCTGCGGGGCGGGCGGGAGGCGTTGACCGCCTTCTGCTCGATCGTGTTGGCCCGGCGGCAAAAACGCGCGGGCGGTCTGACGCGGGCAGGCCTACAGCGCGGCGCGGATGGCGGCAAGCAGCGCGTCGTAGTCCTCATAGGCCGGCAGATCCGGGTGCGCCTGCCGCACCGTGTCCGACGTGCGGAACAGAAAGCCCGCCTTGGAGGCGCGGATCATGTCGATGTCGTTGAAGCTGTCGCCCACGGCCAGCGTATCGTAGCCGATGCTGTGGAAGGCGCGCACCGTGGTCAGTTTGCTGTTTTTGATGCGCATGCGGTGGGCGGTGATGAGCCCGTTTTCGTCCACGTCCAGGCTGTTGCACAACAGCAGCGGCTGCCCCAGCTTTTCCATGAGCGGGGCGGCAAATTCCGCAAAGGTGTCGCTTAGGATCACCGTGGGGACCAGGGCCCGCAGGGCGTCTAAAAAAGATTTTGCGCCGGGCAGCGGGTCTATGGTGCCGATGACACGCCGGATGTCCGCAAGCGTCAGGCCGCGATCCTTCAGCAGGCCGATGCGCCAGCGCATCAGCTTGTCGTAGTCCGGCTCTTCCCTGGTGGTGCGGCGAAGCTCCGGAATGCCGGAGGCTTCCGAAAAGGCGATCCAGATCTCGGGCGTCAGGACTCCTTCCAAATCCAGACAGACGATGTTCATGAGCGTGCTCCTCTCTGACAAAAACTGCTTAAAACGATGGAGTGTCAGTTATCACGGATCGCGGAAAGGACGTAATCGTACAGGGCGTCCCTGTCCACAACGTCCGTAAACCGCACGTGTTTTTCTTTCAGGCCGGCCAGATTTTTGGGCACCGGCACGCCGCTGATCGCCTGCAGGGCGTCCATCATGGCAAACGGGTCGGCGGGGAGTTGTGCGCCGAGCGCGGTCAGGACCGCCTGCGGGAACTTGTACGGCGAGGCGGTGGACAGGACCACGTTGGGCGTCTGGTCCGCCGTTTTCTGCCGGTATCGTTCCGCCACGGTCCAGGCAACGGCGGTATGCGGATCCATCAGATAGTGATGCTCGGCAAACACGCGCGCGATGGAACGGAAGGCGGCGGGATCGTCCGCAAAGTCCGCCGGAAGATCCTTTTGCAGGGCGGTGAGCATGGCGGGAGGGACCCGGTAGGTCCCGTCCGCGGCCAGCCGGCCCATCAGCTGCCGCACCAGGGACGCGTCCTCGCCGCCCAGCAGGTACAGCAGGCGCTCCAGATTGCTGGAGATCAGGATGTCCATGGACGGGGAAGCCGTTTTGTGGAACGGACGGTTGCGGTCATAGACGCCGGTGGTCAAAAAGTCCGTCAGCACGTTGTTGGCGTTGGAGGCGCAGATCAGTTTTCCCACGGGCAGGCCCAGCTTTTTGGCAAAAAAGCCCGCCAGGATGTCGCCGAAGTTACCGGTGGGCACGGTGAAGTTTACCGGCTCGCCGTCCCGGATGCGGCCCAGGGCCAGCAGATCCGAATAGGCCTTGAAATAGTAGACGATCTGCGGTACCAGGCGGCCGATGTTGATGGAATTGGCGCTGGAGAGCACGGTACGGCATTCCGGCGGCAGGCCTTCCTGCTGCACGCGGGTGAAGATGGCCTTTACGCCGCTCTGCGCGTCGTCAAAATTGCCGCGCACGGCCACGGCCCGGACGTTCTGGCCCTCCTGTGTGGTCATCTGCCGTTCCTGGATGGGACTTACGCCGCCGTCCGGGTAGAAGACGATGATGCGCACGCCGGGCACGTCCCGGAAGCCCTCCATGGCGGCCTTGCCCGTTTCGCCGCTGGTGGCGGTGAGGATCAGGATGCTGTCCGTTTCGCCCTCCTGCTTTTGCGCGGCGGTCATGAGCACCGGCAGCGCGGAGAGCGCCACGTCCTTAAAGGCGCAGGTAGGGCCGTGGAAGAGTTCCAGCACGTAGCGGTCCCCCACGGGGACAAGCGGCGTGATATCCGCACAGTCGAATTTTCCTGCGTAGGCGCGCTGCACCAGCGCCGGGATGTCTTTAAAATCGTCAAGAAACAGCGCAAAGACGCGGGCGGCCATGTCCGTAAAGGGCAGGCCCATCACCGAGTGATAGTCGAAACCCGAGGGGAAGACGACCGGCATGTACAGGCCGCCGTCCGGCGCAAGGCCGGCCAACACGGCGCGGGTGGAGGACACCGTTTCGGTGCCGCGGGTGCTTTTGTACAGCATAAAACCTCCTTTCCGGTCCGGGACCGGGGGAACGAATGCGCAGACACGCAGGTCCGTGCTTTCCGAAGCACGGCAGCGCAGCGGTCAGAACGCAGCGGCAGAAGCTGCCGTCAATACTCCGTGAGCGAGCGGATCACGCGGTACGGCCGTTCACCGTCAATATGTCCCGCGCGGTCCAGCAGCACGGGCGTGATGCCTGCCGCCTGCGCGCAGGGAACGTCCGACTTTTCCGAATCGCCGATCAGCACGGCCTCCTCCGGCCGTACCCCTGCGATGCGCAGGGCCTCCCGCAGGATCTCCGGGTGCGGCTTGCAGGCGCGCGCCATATCGGAGGAGATCAGTCCGGCGACGGCCAGGCCCTTTTCCGCCAGGTTTTGGGACGTATAGGCGTGATCGTTGTTGGTCACCACGTACACCGGCAGCGTGCAGCGCGCCAGAAACGGCCGCACGTCGTCAAAGAGCGGCGCGTGCAGCCAGGATTTTCGCCAGGCTTCGTGCATGGCGGAATGGTCTGCCGTCAGGTGAAACCGTTCCGTACAATCCGCCAGGATGCGGTCCACCATCACGTCTTTTTTGACAAAGCTGTCCTGAAAGCAGTCCCACTCCAATTTTTTGAGCATCCCCCAGACGGTGGAAAGCACCTGTTCCGGGGTCTTTAAGTCGCTTGCGGTCAGAAAATACCGCATGACCTGCATGATGTACGGATCGTCCTCGTGCACCATGGTGCCGGAAAAATCCAGAAAAACGGCTTTGGTCATAATATATCCTCAAAGACTGTCAAAAATTTCTTTCATATCGATGATGCAGCGGCCGTCCGAGATGCCGACGGGGATGGCATCGTTTCGGCCGAATAACTCCAGATAGGGTTCCCGGTCAAAGGAATAGACCATAACGGTCTCCTTTTGGGGGTCTATGATCCAGTACTCCCGGACGCCCGCAAGGCGGTACTTCTGCAGTTTCAGGAAGAAGTCCAGCTTTCTGGAAGAGGGCGACAGGATCTCCAGCACCAGGTCCGGCGCGCCGAAACAGCCCTCGGGGACCAGTTTGTCGGGATCGCAGATGACGACCAGATCCGGCTGGACCATGGTGTAGTTGTCGCAGTCCAGCTGTACGTCGAACGGGGCGAAGTATACTTTGCACGCGGCGCTGTTATTTTTGATGCAGGTCCGGAACTGAACAAAGAGTTCGCCCAGCAGATCCTGATGCTTTCGGTCAGGCGCAGCCATATCATAGAACGTACCGTCTATCAGCTCCGCACGGCGGTCGTCCGGCAGGGCGTAGTAATCCTCCAGGGTAAAAGGGCCGAGCGTCCGTTTTATGATCTCCGGTTTTTCCGGCGCGGCGTAGGCGCTTATGGTTTCGCGGACAAAGTAGTTGCCGCGGTTTTTGCCTACCACTTCCTTCCGGATGCTGTAGGTGCCGCGGCCCGGGCGTTCCAGAACGCTTGTGAGCGCCTG
>CACZPX010000307.1 GCA_902783095.1 uncultured Lachnospiraceae bacterium | reverse complement strand
GCTGAAGATCAGCCACCTAAAAGGACGCGAGTGCCGGACCCTAAGCGGCGGCGAGTTCCAGATGACGCTGATCGCGCGGGCGCTGGTGAGCGATCCGCAGCTGCTGATCCTGGACGAGCCGGAATCCGGTCTGGACTTTAAAAACCAGCTGATCGTGCTGGAGACCATCGCGTCCCTGTCCGCGCGGGGCATCGCGTGCATTTTCAACACGCACTACCCGGAGCACGCGGTGAACAACGCGCACAAGGCCCTGATGATGGGGCAGGCGCGGCCCATCTTCGGCGACGCGAAGACGGTGGTGAACGAGGCGAACATAGAGGCCTCCTTTGGCGTGAAGGTGGCCGTGCTGCAGCAGCAGGCGGCGGAAAAGACGCTGACCAGCGTGATCCCGCTGGCGGTAAAGTGAGGCGGGCGGCAGAGCGCCGCGACCGGTATAAACAGGAGATCGGGGGAATACGATATGATCAAAATGGCAATCTACGGAAAAGGCGGGATCGGCAAGTCCACCACCATTTCCAATATGGCGGCGGCCTATGCAAAGCAGGGCTTAAAGGTGATGCAGATCGGCTGTGATCCCAAGGCGGATTCCACGCTGCTGCTGCGAAAGGGCGTGACCCTGCCCACCGTGCTGGACACCGTCCGCAAAAAGGGGAATAAGATCGATCTGGACGAGATCACGGCCGTGGGGAGCTTTGGCGTGATCTGCGTGGAGGCCGGCGGTCCCACGCCCGGACTGGGCTGTGCCGGACGCGGCATCATCACCGCACTGGACAAGTTAAAGGAACTTGGCGCCTACGAAAAGTTTCAG
This sequence comes from uncultured Lachnospiraceae bacterium, assembly GCA_902783095.1. Classification (GTDB taxonomy): domain Bacteria; phylum Bacillota; class Clostridia; order Lachnospirales; family Lachnospiraceae; genus UBA3774. The sequence goes on along the minus strand of CACZPX010000307.1, from coordinate 1,646 downwards.
CCGGACGTGGTCCTGTACGACGTGCTGGGCGATGTGGTGTGCGGCGGCTTTTCCATGCCCATGCGCGGCGGTTACGCCGACAAGGTGTTCATCATCACCAGCGGCGAGAACATGGCCATCCACGCCGCGGCGAACATCGCCATGGCGGTGGAGAACTTTAAGGACCGCGGCTACGCGGGACTGGGCGGCCTGATCCTAAACCGCCGCAACGTGCGCGACGAGGACGCCAAGGTGGCCGAACTGGCGCAGGATATCAATAGCTGCGTGGTGGGCACGCTCTCCCGCAGCGAGCTGGTGCTGGACGCGGAGGACCGGGGGCAGACCGTGACGGAAGCCTTCCCGAACAGCGGCATGGCGCAGGAATACCGCGTGCTGGCGGACACCCTGTTGAAGATCTGCGGCGGTCGGAGATAACAGCATGCTGACGAGAGTAAACGACAAGACCAAATATGACTTTTCCGACGTCTCCGTGCGCATGGCGGACGTGCGCTTCCCGGCGCCTTTTGCGAGCGGTCTGGAGTATTCCAGCCCGGCCCGCGGCACCTGGAACATCGTCCACACCGGCATGCTGGTGCCCGAGGCGCACGAGATCTTTGTGTGCGGCGCCAGCTGCCTGCGCGGCGTTGTGCTGACCGCGGCCGAGATCCACGCGCAGCACCGGTTCTCCACCGTGGAGATCCGGGAGGAGAACCTGTACGACGGCACCATGGAGGACCTGGTGATCGACGGCGTGTCGGACGTGCTGGAAAAACTGCCTTACCGGCCCAAGGCCGTTCTGGTCTACACCAGCTGCGTGCACCACTTTACGGGCTGCGATCTGGACATGATCTACGCGCGCCTGCGCGTGCGGCATCCGGATATCGATTTTACCGACTGCTATATGAACCCCATCATGCGAAAGAGCGGGCTTACGCCCGATCAGCTGATGCGAAGGCAGCTCTATTCGCTTTTAAAGCCGCGCGAACAGAAACGGGACGCGCTGGCCATTCTGGGCGGCGATCTGCCCACGGATAAGGAGAGCGAGCTTTACCGGATGTTCACGGACGCGGGCCTTACGGTACACGAGATCCAGGACTGCAAAACCTATGAGCAGTACCAGCAGATGGCGGAAGCCTCTGTCTATCTCACCTATTACCCGGCGGCCTCGGCCGGCGCGGACGCCCTGTCCGAGCGGCTGGGCGGGGTCCATCATCATTTTTCGTGCAGTTTTCTGTACGAGGAGATCGACCGGACCGTGGAGCAGCTGGCCGGGATCATCGCCGGCATGGTCGGCGAAGACCGCGTGGTGCGGCCGGATACGGCAGCGCTTAAGGCGCGCTGCGAGGCCAGACTGGCCGCGTTAAAGACGCTGGTGGGCGATACGCCCGTTACCATAGACTATACCGTGGTGACCCGCCCTACCTCTCTGGCGCGCGTGCTGCTTACGCACGGGTTCAACGTGACGCGCCTTTACGTGGACGGTTTTACCGGCGAAGAAAAGGACGACGTGGCCTGGCTGAAGGAGAACGCGCCGGACCTGCTCGTTTCGCCTACGGTGCACGCGAAGATGCGGGTGTTCCGCGGCGAACCGTCGGGGATCCTGGCCATCGGCCAGAAGGCGGCCTACTTTGACAATACGGCACATTTTGTAAATATGGTGCAGGGCG
>CACZPX010000306.1 GCA_902783095.1 uncultured Lachnospiraceae bacterium | reverse complement strand
GGTAGTGGGACTCGAACCCACGGCCTCCAGAGCCACAATCTGGCGCGCTAGCCAACTGCGCCATACCCACCATGTCACGCGAAGGGATTTTCCAAGCGGGTGATGGGAATCGAACCCACATGTCCAGCTTGGAAGGCTGGTGTTCTACCACTGAACTACACCCGCAGATCCGCTTGAAACGCGCAAAACTGATTATATAGACCACAGGCTTCTTTGTCAAGAATCAGTTTTTGAAATTTCGCGGAGCGGCGGCCTTTCGTTCTTCGCCCTATTTTGCCTGCTCCAGCCACGCCCTGATCTGCGGCAGCAGCTGCACAAAGGCCTTGCCGCGGTGGCTGATGGCGTTCTTCTGTTCGTCGCTCATTTCCGCCGTGGTGCAGCCGAAAGCCGGCACGTAGAATACCGGATCGTAGCCGAAGCCGTGCGCGCCGCGCATCTCGCGGATGATCACGCCCTCCACCTTGGCCTCGGTAAACGCCTCGTGCCCGTCCGGAAAGACCGCCGCGATGGCGCAGACGAACTGTGCCGTGCGCGCCTCCTGCGGCACCTGTTTTTCATCCAGCATGCGGTTTAATGCCGCGCACTTGTCCACGTAGGAGGCGTCCTCCCCCAAAAAGCGCGCGGAGTAGATGCCCGGAAAGCCGTTTAGCGCGTCGATGGCCAGGCCGGAATCGTCCGCAAAGACCAGGCCGCCGGTCTGCTCCCACACCGTGCGCGCCTTGATCCGCGCGTTCTGTGCAAACGTCTCGCCGTCTTCAATAATGTCCCCGCTAAAGCCCGCCTCCCGCATGGAGACGATCTGCACGGGCAGGTCTCCGGCCAGTTCCTTAAACTCGCGCACCTTGTCCGGGTTGCCGGTGGCCGCGATCAGTGTGTACGTCATACGTCAGCGCTCCTGTCTGTCCTCTGGTTTTCTTGCCGGGGGTTTGGGCCCCGCAAACTGGTAAAAATAGGTCTTCATCATGCCGTTGTAGATCTTGCGGTTTTTGTCCGCCTTCCGGCCGATGTACTTTTCCGCGTCCTCATAGGCCGTGATGATATAGGCCGACCAGGTCTCCAAAAGCCGCAGCCGTTCGCCGATGGTGGTATACAGCGCCGGCAGGGCGGCCTTGTCCTCTATGCGTTCGCCGTAGGGCGGATTGGTGATGATAAAACCGTACTGATTGTGATGGCTGAACCGTTCCACGGGCCGCTGCTGGAAGTGGATCAGGTGGTCCACGCCGGCGCGCCTGGCGTTATCCCTGGCGGCCTTTACGATCTCCCCGTCTATGTCGTAGCCCTGGATCTGGGTCTGCACGTCCTTACGGACGCGGTCCTTCGCCTCTGCAAGCGCCTGCTCCCAGGCCGTCTGAGGGATCAGCTCCGTCCAGGCCTGCGCCGTAAAGGTCCGGTCCATGCCCGGTGCGATGTCCGCCGCCATCATGGCCGCCTCTATGGGGAAGGTCCCGCTGCCGCAGAAGGGGTCCACCAGGATACGGTCGCGCTTCCAGGGCGTGAGCAGGATCAGCGCCGCCGCCAGCGTCTCCGTGATGGGCGCCGCGCTCACCAGCTTGCGGTAGCCGCGTTTGTGCAGGGAATCCCCGCTGGTGTCCAGCCCCACCGTGACGCGGTCCTTTAAGATGGACACGCGGATGGGATAGGCCGCGCCGGTCTCCGGGAACCACTCCATGCGGTAGCGCTGCTTTAAACGCTCCACGATGGCCTTTTTCATCACCGCCTGGATGTCCGAGGGGGAAAAGAGTTTGCTTTTTACGGAGTTTGCCTTGGTGACCCAGAAGCGCGCGTCCGGCGGCAGAAAGCGCTCCCAGGGGACCGCCTTCGTCGCCTCAAACAGTTCGTCCCAGGTCTGCGCGGTAAAGCAGGCGACCTGCAGCAGCACGCGCTCCGCCGTACGCAGAAACACGTTGGCCCGCGCGCCGCCCCCGGGACCGGCCGCAAAGGAGACCTTGCCGTCCTCCACGGCGGTGACCGGGTAACCCAGGTCCGCGATCTCGCGCTTGCAGACCGCCTCCAGTCCAAAGTGGCAGGGGGCGATCCAGGTATAGTCTGTCGGTTTTCTGTTCTGTTCCATCATGTCCACAGTTTAGCATAGAAAAACCGGTTTTGAAAACCGGTTTGTGTCTGGTTTATTCGGTGTCTTTGGCGGACGTTTCCTCGGGCGGCGTCTCTTCCGGGGTGGTCTCCTCCGGCGTCGTCTCCTCCGGCGTCGTCTCCTCAGGCGTCGTCTCTTCCGGGGTGGTCTTCTCCGGCGTCGTTTCCTCCGGCGTGGTCTCTTCCGGCGTCGTCTCCTCCGGCGTCGTCTCCTCCGGCGTCGTCTCTTCAGGGGTGGTCTCCTCCGGCGTGGTCTCTTCCGGCGTCGTCTCTTCCGGCGTCGTCTCCTCCGGCGTGGTCGGTTCCGGCTCCTCTTCGGTCTGCCGCTCCGCCCTGGTCACGACCACCGTGATCTTCAGGCTGGCCGGCAGATAGAAGTCCGTCTCCGGCGCCTCCACCGTGATGACCGCGCGGCCGGCCTTAAGCGGCGTCGCGATACCGTCCGCCGACACGCTGCAGACGGACGGGTCGCTGCTGGAATAGGTCAGCGCGCAGCCGTCGTCCGTGCCGACGTTCAGCGCAAAGGACGGGCTCCCGGCCTCCTCTTCGTAGTAGGTCTCGCCGGAGAACGTCCGGTTGTCCTTTTCCACGCTCTTGCGGCCGCCGTGCACCACCACGACGGTGCCGATGGAGACGTAGTCAAAGAGCTCCGCCGCCGCGTCGTAGGGCAGGTTGATACAGCCGTGGCTGCCGTTGTACAGATAGCGCGTCCCGCCGAAGGTGGATCGCCAGGAGGCGTCGTGCAGGCCGATGCCGCCGTTGAACGGCATGAAGAAGTTGACCCAGGAGCGGTAGGTGGCACCCACCAGGTAGCGGTTGGTATCCTTGGCGAAGATCTTAAAGACGCCCTCCGGCGTGGTGTGTCCGTCGGACACCTTGCCGCTCACACAGGAAGAGGCCATCTTCTGCACCCCGTCCTGGTAAAAATACACCTGCTGGTTGGTCAGGTCGATCTCCACGTAGGTGCCGTCAAAGTTGACGACCTCGCCCTCGACGACCTCGGCCTCGCGGTACTGCGCCGTGACG
>CACZPX010000305.1 GCA_902783095.1 uncultured Lachnospiraceae bacterium | reverse complement strand
GATACCGGCGAGCAGTGGGGCGTGGACAAGGAGGCCTTTATGGAGCGCATGACCGAGTCCACCAAGGCCACCATCGACTTCTTCGGCAAACACGTGACGTACGTGAACGTGATGCGCAACATGTCGGTCGACTGCGACTGCGCCGGCCTGGGTGCGGCACCGGTCGTCACGCCGAACGTGGGCATCCTGGCCTCCACGGATATTCTGGCGATCGATTCCGCCTGCGTGGACATCGTCTACGCCATGACCAAGGAAGAGAACGCCGCCCTGACCGAGCGCATCGAGTCCCGCCACGGGCACCGCCAGCTCTCCTACATGAAGGAACTGGGCATGGGCAACGACCGCTACGTGCTGATCGACCTGGATCACGGCTGCGCGCGCATGACGCTTGCCGAGGCCGTAAAGGACCTGCCGTCCTACAAGCTGGTAAAGAGCAACACCTATAAGAACCGCAAGGTCGGTAAGTAATACGGCCGGGGGGATCCTTCGACTGCGTTCGCTGCGCTCACTCCGCTCAGGATGACAGTAAGCAGTTTGACACGACTGCGCTCACTCCGCTCAGGATGACGGCCAGAACCGTCTTCCTGGGCGGAACCTGCGTCAGGGAGGATTCGAAGGAGAATAGAAATACGGCAAAGACGTCCCGAAAACCGTCAAAGGCAAAAACGGGAAGAAGCGGAAAGAAACCGCAAAAAGAGGGGAAAGGCGTGAAGAGTTTTATCAAAGATCACTACCATTGGGTGACCGTGGCCCTGTGCTGCGGCCTGAGCGGCACGGTGCTGGGAGTCTCCTCCAACAGCATGGGCGTCTTCTACCTGCCGGTCGCGCGTGAACTGGGCGTGGGCGTGGGAGACGTGGCGCTCTATCTGACCATCATGAGTGCGACCTTCGGCCTGCTGGCCCCGGTGGTGGTGCGGCACATGAAAAAGATCCCGCTGCGGCTGATGCTCGGGGCCGCGACCGTGATGATTGCGCTCTGCTATGTGCTGCTTGCGAACGCCACGGCGATCTGGCAGTTCTACGCCATCGCCCTGCTGCTTGGCGTATCGCACGCCTACAACGGACTGATCGTCGGCAACGTGGTGCTGGGCAACTGGTTTGAAAAGAAACTCGGCACGGCCACCGGCCTGTTCATGGGGATCGCGGGCATCATCGGCGCGGTCTTAAGTCCCATCTTTGCGAGCCTGATCGCGTCCATCGGCTGGCGCCCGGTGTACCTGATCGCCGGCGGCCTGATCGTGCTGTTCATGCTGCCCGCCGTGCTGTTCATGCGCGCCACGCCGGAGGAGATGGGGCTTAAAAAATACGGCGCGGATGAGGCGGAAGGGAAAAAGAAGAGCGGCTTTTCGCTGGAGCTGACGGAAGAGCAGAAGTACCCGCAAAAGTCCTCCGCCGCGGTCTGGCTGCTGCTGCTTTCCGGCCTTACGGCCTTTGCCGCGGTGATGTGCCAGCATTTTTCCGCCTTCGCGGAAAGCGTCGGCTATACCGCCTCCTTCGGCGCGATGATGATCTCCGTGGGGATGATCGGCAATATCGTGACCAAGGTGGCTGGCGGCGTTCTATCCGACGCGCTGGGCTCTGTCCGTGCGACCGCGGCCTTTCTGATCGCGGCCATAGCCGGCTGCCTGGCCATGGCCTGGATGCCCGGTCTCATCCCGGTGCTCTTTGTGAGCGCCTTTTTGATCAGCAGCTATTTCTCCACCTCCGGCGTGACCAATCTGAGCGTGATCAAGGAGCGGTTCAAGGCGGCGGATTACGCGAGGATCTGCGCCGTGATGTCCATCTTCCGCAGCATCGGCGCGGCGGTGGCCTACTCCGTCATCGGCTATTCCTACGACTTTTTCGGTTCCTACAACCCGGCGCTGTACTTCTGCGCGGCGCTCGGTGCCGTGAGTCTGATCGGCGTGATGCGCATCGCACAGGGGCAGAGGAGGGCTTAAGCCCGCAGGTGACGGCCCGGCTGTTTCGGAGCCGGCGCGGTCCCGCAGGCATAAAACATAGGGAAAAAAGAACAGGCCGCCGGGAAGACCGGCGGCCTGCTGCATGCGGACGGCTCAGATGCGGTCCGGATCGACGTAGGTGTTGATGGGCTTGGCGATCAGCGCGATCACCACCACGGCCAGGATGGTGTTGGGCAGCATGTAGCTTCCGTTGTACAGCAGCGAGTAGAACCAGGTGTTGGTCATGGTCATGTTGAAAAACTCGTCGGGCATGTACTCCGCGTAAATGGTGATGCCGGAGATGAAGTGGATCACAAAGCGGCATACGCAGCCGATGAGCGCGGCCACCGCGGACAGCGGGATGCTCTTTTTGGCGCCTTTGACCAGGCCGGCAAAGCCCACGAACATGTAGGCCAGCGAGTAGTCCAGCAGCATGGACTGCCAGTTGACGGCCACGCCTCCGGCCATGAAGAACTTCAGCGTGCCGAACACCAGGCCGGCGCCGAGGCCCCAGATCCAGCCGCGGCGGATGGCGTAGAGGATGAGCGGGATCATCACCAGGTCCACGGACCCGCCAAAACCGCCGAATTCCAGGCCGATCGGGATCTTGAGATAGCTTAAGCCGATGGCCAGCGCCACGATGATCGCGCCCTCTACCAGGGCGAGCAGTTTCTTGTCTCTCATACAGTTTCTCCTTTCTTCGGCGCCTTGCGGCGCAGCGCTTCCCCTTCGGGAATGACGCCGGATGCTGTGCTCCGGCGCCTGCCTGTTGGACTGCGGCGAAAGAAAAAGCGGAAAACCACAGAGTTTTCCGCTAATCGTAAAGATCCCTCCGTTGGCATTATCCAAATCAGGTACAGGGTCGAGACCTTTGTCTCCTCTCAGCCGTTTCGGCTCCCCTTCTTCGACACCCATTATAGGATGGCCTGCCGAAATGTCAAGAAAAACAATGATGCCGCCGACCGCGATTGTCAGCCGGGTTTGATCCTTCTTTTGACGGTGGCTCTGGTATCCTGTGATCAGAAACGAAACACGGGAACCATAGAGCGGAAAAGGAGAACACCGATGAAGAAGACCATGACGACCCTCGCAGCAGTATTCGCAGTTGCCATCCTCTTTTTGTTCACCGTCAATGCCGAGGCAGCCGGCGTGAACACGAAAGAATATCAGCTGAAGTCCCTCACGGCCGCCATCAAGGAGATCAAGAGCTCCATTCTGGCCCGCAAGAATACGACCGGAAGCAGCGCGTTCGATTTCTACTTTACGGTAAATTACAGGGATAAGACCTACGACACCAACAAGATCCAGAGCACGATCAAGACGAAACTGTTCAGCCACTCCGGCAAGGTCGGAGAAGGCGACGCCCTGAAGAGCAATCTGGCCCAGGTCGCGTTCCAGACCCGCGCCGTGAAGCAGGGATCCTACCAGTACATCACCGTCACGGTCTTCGGCAAGTACCACACCACGAAAAGCCAGGAGAGCAAGGTGGTCAGCTGGATCAGCAAGACGGTCCCGAAGCTCTACAAAAAAGGCGCTTCCGATCACGAGAAGGCCAGCGCCGTATACAACTGGGTCATCGAAAACATCACCTACGGCCAGAGCGTACAGAACGGACGCAGCACATTCAACTCCGCGTACGGCGCCCGGTACGGCAAAGCGACCTGCGCAGGCATCTCCCAGCTGGTGTACAACATGATGGCGAAAGCCGGCGTGCAGTGCCGGATCGTGAGATCTCTGGCCCACGCGTGGAACATCGTAAAGATCGACGGCAAGTGGTACATTGTGGACGCGACCTACGGCGCCTGCGTCAGAAACCGCGGAACCTCCATCAACTCGGTCGCCTACACGAACTTCTTCTTAAAGGGAACCAACAACTACCGTGACGCGGCCTCCAAGATGAGCGACTGGGGCGGCGGAAACATAAAGGTCAACGCAAAGGATTATGTGAGCAAGAACATCGGAAACGGCAGCGTGCCGAAGGCGGAATACAGCGCCAGCACCGAGACTTACAGACAGATCACGATGCACGCGATCATCCTGGTCATCGTCATCACGACCGCAGCCATCGTCACCGGCATCCGCCGGGACGAGGCGGCGCAGAAGGAAGAAAACAGCGCGGAGATGTTCCGCAAGGCGCAGATGCAGGCGGGCAGGTCCGGGAAGAAGAGGGGCAGCCGGAGGCGATAGAACGGCCGCGGCGGCGCGGACGGAGCCGGGGCAGACCCGAGGAGAACAAGACCCGGGGGGAACAGAACCCAAAAGGATCTGAACACAGACAAACAGAACAGAGGCCGCCGGCGGGACCGGCGGCCTTTCCTGCGCGGTGACCGGCAGCTGCCCTCCGGCGATGGCTGTGGGCTGCCAGGATAACAGATCGTCGTTGAAATCGGCGAATGAGGAGGGTATGATGTTTTTACAGCGGATACCGGTCCGGGCGACCGGAATTGCCCGCGCTGCAGGCGGTCAGGGGAGAAGATAAACAGGGCCTGACCGGGAGGACGGAACATGAACGTGTTGTTTATCGGCAACAGCCACACCTTTGTCCACTACGTGCCGCTTCGCGTGCAGGCCTTTGCGGCCGCGCACGGCAGACAGTTAGACGCGGTGATGCTCACCCACCCCGGCATGGGGCTGGACTGGCATTTGGAGCAGTCGCAGACCTATTTCAACCTGATGACGGGCGGCTACGACGCCGTGGTGCTGCAGCACAACGCGCATCCCTTCCCCGGCAGGGACTCGCTGCTTGCGGCGGGAGAGCGGCTGATCGCGCTGGTGCCGGAGGGAACGAAGCCCTATTTATATATGACCTGGAGCGAGAAGGTCAACCCGCAGGGGCAGGAGGCGATGAGCGCTGCCTACGAGGAACTTGCGGCAAAGACCGGGGCCGCGGTCTGCCCGGTGGGGCGGATCTGGCAGCAGGTGGCGGCCGCACATCCGGAAGAGGACCTCTACTTTGCGGACGGCGAGCACAGCTCGGTGCTGGGGGCCTCGCTGGCCGCGGCGGTGATCGGCCGGACGCTGCTTGGCCTGGAACGGACGCCGGAGATCTGCTATAAAGACGCGAAGGAGCTGGAACAGCTGCCGCAGGATCCCCGCATGATCGATCTGGTGGTGCAGGAGGACGGCGAACTGGGACTGGAAAGCGGCGTCTGACGGCAGCCGGCAGTTTTGGCAGACAAAATACGACCCTGAATAAACCAACGGAGCGGTTCTGTTGGTTTATTTATTTAAGTAAGTGGTTAAGACGCAAAGGCATAATCGGCAGATTTATAGTTGCGTGCGACAGTTTATAATATTATAATAAGATAATTAAATAGATTGATTTACATAAGAGGGGAAAAACGTGGAAAAGATGACAAAGCGCGCGGAACAGGCCCGCGAGATGAAAAAAAGGATCCTGCGTGTCGCGGTCAGGCTGTTTGGCGAACGCGGATTTGCAAACGTTTCGATCAGCGATATCGCGGAAGCGGCCGGCTG
>CACZPX010000304.1 GCA_902783095.1 uncultured Lachnospiraceae bacterium | reverse complement strand
TGCTGCGAGTTTTGTGCCTATAGCTCAGCTGGATAGAGCAACGGCCTTCTAAGCCGTGGGTCGCAGGTTCGAATCCTGCTAGGCACGCTGGTAACCGGGCTGTGATCAGGGAATCACAGCTTATTTTATAGGATTGGCATTTCTTTACAGGGGGACAAAGAAAAACTAAAAAGAAGGAGGGTAAAATGCCGTCGTACATTGGTGCAAGTGGAACATTCTCTTTGATGAAAAATCTCAATCTTGAGAAAGTCTTTCGTACGATCGTTCTGGAAGCGCCTGTTTCCAGAGCCGAGATTTCCAGATTAACCGGCCTGAACAAGGTAACTGTTTCGAATTGCGTGAAGGATCTGCTGGCCACCGGGCTGGTAGACGAAGAGGGTGTTGTTTCCGCTGACAACGGCAGACCGCCGACGATGCTGATGCTCTCCAAGAGCTTCGGCGTGATCATCGGCATGGAGATCTCCGCGATGGCAACGATGGTCGTGATCACCGATCTGCGCGGGCAGATCGTGGAAAAACCCGTTACCGATCCCCGTGTGTATACCCCGCAGGAATGTCTGGAATATCTGGACAATATGGTGAAGTACTGCCAGGAAAAATATGCCTGGACCACCGCTGGCGTGGTGGGCATCGGCCTGGCCCTTCCCATCAATTACAACCAGCTGCGCGTGCCGGACGATCATCCCGCGCTTCCGGACTGGAAGGACGTGGACGCCTACGAGATGCTCAACAGTCATTTTGAGGATATCCCGGTTGAGGTCCTGGCCACTAGCGCGGCCGGCGCCATCGGCGAAGTGCATTTCGGCGACGCCGACATCAATTCCTGCCTGGCCTACATCCACAGCTCCATGAAGCTTAAGATGGACGTCTACCAGGGCGAAGAGACCTTCTCCAGCTACGGCAGCTTTATCGGCAGACTGGGCCACATACTGGTGAACGTGGACGGCAAGTACCAGCCGTTGGACCATTTTGCCTCGGTCAAGTACATCGTGGATGCGCTCTACGACGAGGGCACTTCCCCGTACGAGGCGGCGCTGGACATCATCCGCCGCGCCAAGGACAACGATCCGGCCGTGGAAAAGGTGGTGGACGACATGCTGCAGCATCTGGCGGTGGCCATCCACAACGTGATCCAGCTGTTCAACCCGGCTACCATCTGCCTGGCGGGCTTTATGGGCCAGATCATCGACCGCGGCTTTTTGGGCAAGCTGGTCGAAAAGGTGCAGGAGCTCACCGGACCGGAGTATCCGGTGCCCGAACGCCTGATCTGCTCCAAGCTGGGACTGTTCGGCGTGGCCTTCGGCTGCATCTCCTGGATCCGCGACAATATGATCACCTACCGGTTCGAGTAACCGGCGTTTATAACCTGAGAGTTTTATGCGGGGCTGCTGAGGCGAAGCGCTTGGCAGCCCTCTTTGTTCCGTCTTAGACCTGGAGGAGTTTTATGTTTCCACGGTTCAGTGTAAAAAGGCCCTATACCGTCATCGTCGGCGTAGTGATGATCCTGATCCTGGGCTACGTGTCGGTCACCAGCATGACGGCCGACCTGCTGCCCAGCATGGAGCTGCCGTATTCGCTGGTGACGACGGTGTTTGCCGGCGCCAGCCCGGAGGAAGTGGAGACCGCGGTCACCCGCCCGGTGGAGAGCGCCATGGCGACGGTCAGCAATATCAAGAGCATCCAGTCCGTCTCTTCGGAAAACATGTCCATGGTGATTTTGGAGTTTGAAGAGAGCGCCAATATGGACTCGGTCAACCTGGAGATGCGGGAAAAGCTGGACCAGACCGCCGCGGGTTTTGAGGACACCGTGGGCAATCCGATGATCATCAACATTAATCCGGACATGCTGCCCGTGATGGTCGCTGCCGTGAGCCGGGAGGGCTACGAAGGCGCGCGCCTGAACGACTACGTGCAAGACAACGTCCTGGCGGAGCTGGAGAGCGTGGAGGGCGTGGCGAGCGTCTCCGCGTCCGGCGGCGTGACGGAGACCATAGAAGTGACCATTTCCTCCAGCAAGCTGGCGGACGTCAACGCCCGCGTGCAGCAGGTGATCGCGGATCAGTTCAAGACGGCTCGTGAAGAACTGGACAAGGCCCGCGAGGAGATCGAAGAGGGCCTTAAAAAGGTGGAAGACGGGCAGGAGCAGGTGGACGACGCGCTGTCCCAGCTGGCAAACGGCAACAGCGAGTTGGCAAAGAAAATGGCGGAGGCCCGCGCCGAGGTGGAAAAGAACAAATCGGAGCTCTCCAACGCCAAGCTGGCCCTCACCGTACAGCTGTCCGAATTAAAGACGCAGAAGACGCAGCTGCAGCAGACCCGTACCACGATAGAACAGCTCAAAAGCGCCCGCGATACGCTGGTGCAGCAGATCGAAGATACCAAGGCCTCTCTGGCCACGCTGGAAGAGCTGCTGACGGCCTACAACAGGGCGCGGGAGGCCATGGACGGCTTTAACGCGCTGATCGCACAGATCGAAGCGGACGAGACGCTATCCGCGGAAGAGAAGGAAGCCCGCATTGCCGAGATCAAAAACAGCGCCGACTACGTGGCGGCCGAACAGAGCCTGGTGGCGCTGGAGGCGCAGCTTTTGGCCATGGGCCTGACGCCCGAGACACTGGAGACGCAGCGCACGCAGCTGCAGACCACGCTGGAGACCCTGAACCAGGCCTTAAAAGACCTGGATGAGAGCCTGGCGCCGTATACGGACGACCCCGGCAATTTGGACGCGACCCTAAAGCAGATCGACGACGGCCTGAAACAGATGGACGAGGCCGAGACACAGATCAATACCGCGCTGGAACAGCTGGAGACCGGCATGGGCTCCATCCGCGACGCGGAGAAACTGATCAATGAAAACGAGTCGGCCGCCTACTACCAGATCTACTCCGCCATGACGCAGAGCCTGGTGGGCAAATCGGCCCTGGAAAGCACCAAGGCGCAGCTGGAGAACGGCCTGGCGCAGCTGGACGCCTCCGCGGCGCAGATCGATACGCAGGAAAAAGACGCCAAAGACAAGGCGGACCTGACCGGCGTGGTCACGCGGGAAATGGTGGGGCGCATCCTCACGGCGCAGAACTTCTCCATGCCGGCCGGCTATATCGCGGAAGATGTCACGCAGATCCTGGTCCGCGTGGGCAACCGCTTCTATACGCAGGAAGAGCTGGCGGAACTGGTGGTCGTGGACCTGAACATGAGCGGCGTGGAGCCGGTGAAGCTCTCCGACGTGGCGGACGTGGTGCTGGTCAACAACGCGGATTCCGTGTACGCGTCCATCAACGGACGTCCGGGCATCCTGCTCACCATGCAGAAGCAGACCGGCTATTCCACCGGCGAGGTGGCGGACCGCGTCAAGGCGCGGTTTGACGCCCTTTCGGACGAGGTGGAAGGCCTCTCCTTTAAGATCCTGATGGACCAGGGCGTCTACATCGACTATGTGGTGGGGTCCGTGTTCCAGAACCTGCTGATAGGCGCGGGCCTGGCCATTCTGATCCTGATCCTGTTTTTGAAGGACGTGCGGCCCACCTTTGTGATCGCCCTGTCCATCCCCATCAGCCTCACGGCGGCCGTGGCGCTGATGTACTTCTCGGATATCAGTCTGAACGTGATCTCGCTGTCCGGCCTGGCGCTGGGCGTGGGCATGCTGGTGGACAACTCCATCGTGGTGACGGAGAACGTCTACCGTATGCGCAGCGAGGGCGTTCCGCCGGCACGCGCGGCCGTGGAAGGCGCAAAAGAGGTATCCGGCGCCATCCTGGCGTCCACCCTTACCACCTGCTGCGTGTTCCTGCCCATCGTCTTTACCGAGGGCCTTACCAGACAGCTGTTCACGGACCTGGGCCTGACCATCACGTACTCCCTGATGGCGAGCCTCCTGGTGGCGCTTACGCTGGTGCCCGTCATGGCCAAGGGCTTTTTATCGAAGATCACCGACAAACAGAACAAGACCTTCAGCGGCATGGCCAGGGGCTACACCAGGGTGGTGCGCTGGGCGCTGGGGCACCGCGCGCTGGTGCTGATCGCCGCCGTGGTGATGCTGTTCGTCTCCGCCTACATGGCCTACTTGAACGGCACTTCGCTGTTCCCGGCCATGGAGAGCACGCAGATCACCGTGACGCTGCGCCCGCCGGAGGGCAGTACGGTCTCCGAGACCGCGGACCTGGCGGATGACGTGATAGACCGGATCATGACCATAGAGGACGTGGAGACCGTGGGCGGCATGATCGGCGGCGGCGCGGCCGTCGTGGGCCTGTCCATGGGCGGCGGCGGAAACGGCACGCAGTCCGTGACCATCTACGTGCTGCTGCACGAAGACAAGAAACTGAGCAACAACCAGATCAAAGACGAGATCCTGCGGCTCACACAGGACGTGAACGCGACGCTGTCCGTCAATACCAGTTCGTTTGACATGTCCGCGCTGGGCGGCTCCGGCATCTCCGTGCTGGTGTCCGGCCGCGACCTGGACCGCCTGCAGGAGCTGGCGGGAGACTTTGCGGAAAAGCTGTCGCAGATCGAGGGCGTCTACGAGGTCTCGGACGGCATGGCGCGCACCACGCCGGAGCTGCGCATCGTCGTGGACAAGGCGAAGGCCATCAAGCACAACCTGACCGTGGCGCAGGTCTACGCGGCCGTGTACCAGAAGCTGTCCACCTCCACCACCTCCACCACGCTGGCGGCGGAGAGCAAGGACTATCCGGTGCTGGTGCTGGACGGCGAGGCGGAACAGTTTAACCCGATCGACGTCATTTCGATGTCCGTCTTTGTCACCAGGCAGGACGGCACCACGGAAGAAGTGAAGCTGGCGGACGTGGCCGACTTTGAACAGACGGACGGCCTGTCCTCCATCCGCCGCGTGGATCAGCGCCGGACCATCACCGTGAGCGGCAAGGTGGACGAAAACCACAACATCGGTCTGGTGGGCAACGAGATCGAACGCATCGTGGCGGATTACGACCTGCCGGACGGCTATGACATCACCATTTCCGGCGAGAACGAGCAGATCAACACCACCATGGGGCAGCTGGCCAAGATGCTGATCCTGGCCGTCGCCTTTGTGTACCTGGTGATGGTGGCGCAGTTCCAGTCGCTGCTCATGCCGTTCATCATCATGTTCACGCTGCCGCTGGCCTTTACGGGCGGCTTCCTGGCCCTGGTGATCACGGACATGGATTTGAGCGTGGTGGCCATGATCGGCCTGATCATGCTCACCGGCATCATCGTGAACAACGGCATCGTGCTGGTGGACTATATCAACATCCTGCGGCGGCAGGGCATGGAAAAGCGGGAGGCCATCTGCAGGGCGGCCGGCCTGCGTCTGCGCCCCATTTTAATGACGTCGCTGACCACCATACTGGGCCTGACTACCATGGCATTCGGCATGGGCATGGGCGCCGATCTGGTGCAGCCCATGGCCGTGGTGACCATCGGCGGTCTGACCTACGGCACGCTTACCACGCTGGTGGTGATGCCCTGCATGTACGATCTGATGAGCCGCAAAAAGGAACTGAAGGAAGTGGACCTGGACGCGCCGGCACAGGAGACAGAGGAGCCCGCAGCGCCCATCGCAGAATGAGGTGACAATGGCAACCGCAAAAGCATCGCGCTACGCCGCGGACAAAAACCGAGAGGAGAGTGCCGCGGTCCGCGCAAAACTGAACAGCGACGTCAAGAACAACACGCCGGAGCACGTCTACGTGCTGTACGGGGAGGAAGCTTTCCTGCGCCGCAGCTACCGCAACAGCCTGCGAAAGCTCATCACCGACGGCGACGACATGAACGTGGCGGTCTTTGAAGGAAACGGCATAGACGCCGCGGAGGTGATCGATCTGTCGCAGACGCTGCCGTTCTTTGCCGAGCGCCGTCTGATCGTGATCGAGAATTCCGGCTGGTTTACCGGCAAAGACCCGGGCGGCATACTGGAAGCGCTGGAAAAGCTGCCGGAAAGCACGTATATCATCTTCTGCGAAGAGACCGTGGACCGCAGGCTGACGTTTACAAAAAAGGTGAGCGGACTGGCCTGTATGGCAAAGCTGGACCGTCAGAGCGACGACGACCTGTGCCGCTGGGCGGCCAGAAAGGTGAAAGCGGCCGGCAAGGACCTGCAGGTCGCGGCGGCAAGGCTTCTGGTGGAGCGCATCGGCAACGACATGAACGCCCTGTCCAACGAGATCGACAAGGTGCTGGCCTACTGCGGGGACCGGCCCGCCGTCACGGCGGCGGACGTGGAGGCGGTGGGCACCGTGCGTCTGACGGACCGCCTGTTTGACATGATCGACGCCGCCATAGAGGGGCGTACGCACGCCGCGCTGGACATCTACGCGGACCTGCTGGCGCTCAAGGAGGCGCCGTTAAAGATCATGATCATCTGCGGACGGCACCTGTCCGCGCTGCTCTCCGTAAAGGAACTGGCGGCGCAGGGGCTGCCGGACCGGGAGATCGCCGCGCAGACCGGCGTACGCGACTTTCTGGTGCGCAAATACCGCAGGCAGACCGGCCGGCTTACGGAAACGAAGCTGATCCGCCTGCTCGATTCCATAACGGAACTGGACGCTTCCATCAAGGCCGGCACCGTGCCGGACCAGCTTGCCGTGGAACTGTTCATCACCGAACTGGGAAGATAGTGCGTGAGAGGGAACTTCGCCTGCTGTCATCCTGAGCGGAATGAAGCGGTTTGTTATCCTGAGCGGAATGAGCGCAGCGAATACAGTCGAAGGATCCCAAAAAGAAAAGAACCCCGACACACCATTTGCGGGGTTCTTTTTTCTGGTCTTTACAAGATACGCAATGACGGTTACGCCATCTTGTTGACAGCTTGGGTTAATCTGGAAATCTTACGAGAAGCGGTGTTCTTGTGATATACGCCCTTCTGCGCAGCCTTAGAGATGACGACAACAGCGTCCTTTAAAGCAGCCTGAGCGACGGAAGCATCACCGGCCAGTACGGCGGCGTCTACCTTCTTCACATAGGTCTTCACCTTGGAGCGGATCGCCTTGTTGCGGTCTGCGTTCCTGGCGGCAACCAGAATTCTCTTCTTAGCCGATTTGATATTAGCCAATTTCTGCACCTCCAACGTTGTGGTAAGTTTACCAAATAACCGGACACGGACAGTTTTGTAAACCAGCGGATGATATTTTAAACAATAACTGTGCGGGTGTCAATAGGAAAATGACGCATATTTGCGATGTTTCAATATATCTTTAAAACGCTGATCATTCATGATCCGGTCAGACTGGGGGAGGAGATCCAATACCGGGCTGGCGGGAACTGAAGCGCTTTTGCGGGATATCTTTAAACGTCAGCTGCAGGTCCCTCAGGAATACTTCAACAGTCATATCTGACGTCGTCATGAAAACACGACCCGTGCGTTTTGCACACGAGCCGGTCTCATGGGCTGGATATAGGTTGACGCCAAATATGACACCAGTTAAAATATAGGTATCAAATTGAGAAAACAGCCCGTGCATTTGCGCACGGGCGTTGTCTTTTGCTATAGAGTCCCGGGGCTCTACCCCCGCGCCTCCAGTTCGTA
>CACZPX010000303.1 GCA_902783095.1 uncultured Lachnospiraceae bacterium | reverse complement strand
GGAACTGATGCCCCTGCCGATCTCCCTGGCCCACAAGCTGGCCCGAAAACTCACCGAGCTTCGCAAGAGCGGCACGCTGCCGTACCTGCGCCCGGACGGCAAGACCCAGGTGGGCGTGGAATACGAGGACGGCGTGCCCGTGCGCATCGACAGCGTGATCGTCTCCACCCAGCACGATCCGGACGTGACGCAGGAGCAGATCCACGCGGACATCCGCAAATACGTGATCGATCCCGTGCTGCCGGCGGATATGGCGGTGGATACCAAGTATTACATCAACCCCACCGGCCGCTTTGTGATCGGCGGCCCTGCGGGCGATTCCGGCCTGACCGGCCGCAAGATCATCGTGGACACCTACGGCGGCTACGCGCGCCACGGCGGCGGCGCCTTCTCCGGCAAGGATCCGACCAAGGTGGACCGCTCCGCGGCCTATATGATGCGCTACGTGGCGAAGAACATCGTGGCGGCAGGCCTGGCGGACCGCTGCGAGATCCAGGTGGCCTACGCGATCGGCGTGGCAAATCCCACGTCCGTGAACGTGAACACCTTCGGGACCGGAAAGGTCTCCGACGAAAAGCTGGTGGAGATCGTCCGGAATCATTTTGATCTGCGCCCCACGGCCATCATCCGGACGTTAGATCTGCGCAGGCCCATGTACAAGCAGGTGGCGGCCTACGGACACTTTGGCCGGGACGACCTGAACGTGCCGTGGGAAAAGACCGACCGCGTGGAGGAATTGAAGAGGTACTTATGAGCATTCTGGTGACGGGCGGCGCCGGTTACATCGGCAGCCATACAGTTTTATCGCTTCTGGAACAGGGCTACGACGTGGTCGTGGCGGACAATCTGGTGAACGCCAGCGAGGAGTCGCTGCGGCGCATCGGCCTGATGACGGGAAAGACCGTCCGCTTTTACCGGGCGGACGTGCGGGACCGCGCGGCGATGACCGCGCTCTTTGACGCGGAGAAGATCGAGAGCGTGATCCACTTTGCGGGCTTAAAGGCCGTGGGCGAGTCCGTAAGAAAACCCCTGGAATACTTTGACAACAACCTGATCAGCACCATCGTGCTGTGCGAGGTGATGCGGGAGCACGGCGTAAAGAAGCTCATCTTTTCCTCGTCCGCCACGGTGTACGGCGAGCCGGCCTCCGTGCCGATCGACGAGAGCTTTCCGCGCTCGGTCATGAGCCCCTACGGGCGCACCAAGCTGATGATCGAGGAGATGCTGGGCGACATGGCCAAGGCGGATCCGTCCTGGCGCATCATCCTGCTGCGCTATTTCAACCCGGTGGGCGCGCACGAGAGCGGCCGCATCGGGGAGGATCCGAACGGCATCCCCAACAACCTGATGCCCTACATCACGCAGGTGGCGGTGGGCAAGCTGCCGCAGCTGTCCGTGTTCGGGAACGACTATCCCACGCCGGACGGCACCTGCATCCGCGACTATATCCACGTGGTGGATCTGGCGGAGGGGCACGTGGCGGCCGAGCGGTATCTGGACCGGATGACGCAGCCGATCGACGCGGTCAACCTGGGCACCGGCCGCGGCTACAGCGTGCTGGAGGTGATTAAAGCCTTTGAAAAGGCCAGCGGCAGGCCCGTTCCCTATCGGATCGTGGGACGCCGGGACGGCGACATCCCCAGGATGTACGCGGCGACGGACAAGGCGAAAGCGGTGCTGGGCTGGCAGGCTAAGTACGGTCTGGAAAAGATGTGCGAGGACGCCTGGCGCTGGCAGAGCGCCAATCCCAACGGCTACGCAGATTAAGCCTTGCGTAATTCCCGGAATGGGAGTATCATAAGTCAGATAACAATCGACGACAGGAAGGTTACCCGATGAGTCAGAAGAAAGTAGATGCATACAAGGCGGAGAAGGCCAAGCGCAAAGAGACCGTCGAAAGCAATAAGAAGAAACAGAAGATCAGGAGCCTGGGCGCCAAGATCGCCGGCCTGGTGATCGCCGCGGGCATCGTGATCGCGCTGGTCATTACCGGCATCAATACCTACAAGTCTTACCAGAACAGCAAGCCGGCCTACGACGTTTCTGAGTTTGCGGTGCAGGATTACACCGGTATGCTGAAGTCCACGGAGGCGGAGCAGGCGACCGAGCCTGCGCAGACGGAAGCGGAGACGACCAAGGCGGAATAAACGTCTATGTACCAGATCGATTTTGAAAGGCCCGTACGGACGCACTTTATCGGGATCGGCGGCATCAGCATGAGCGGACTGGCCATGGTACTGGTGCAGCGCGGGTTCCCGGTGTCTGGCTCCGATATGAAGCGCTCCGCGCTTACGGACCGGCTGGAGGCGGCCGGGATCCGGATCGCGATCGGCCAGCGGGCGGAAAACATCACAGACGATATAGAGGTGACAGTCTATACGGCGGCTGTCCATGCAGGCAATCCCGAGTTTGACGAGGCGGTCAGGCGCGGGATTCCCATGTTGTCCCGGGCGGAGCTTCTAGGGCAGATGATGCGCAACTACGCCACGTCCATCGCGGTGTCCGGCACGCACGGCAAGACCACCACGACCTCGATGATCGCGGAGATCCTGCTGGCGGGCGACTGCGACCCGACGGTGTCTTTGGGCGGCATGCTCGATTCCATCGGCGGCAACCTGCGCGTGGGCGGCCGGGATTATTTCCTGGCGGAGGCCTGCGAGTACACCAACAGCTTTCTTTCCTTTTTCCCGGACGTTGCGGTGATCTTAAACATCAAGGAAGACCACCTGGACTTTTTCAAGGACCTGGACGATATCCGCGCCTCGTTTTTGCGGTTTGCCAAAAACGTGCCGGACACCGGACTGGTGGTGATCGACAGCGGGATAGAGGATCTGGAGGCGCTCACGGGAGAACTTCGCTGCGGGATCTGCACGGTGGGACAGAAGCCGGAGGACGATTACCGCGCGGAAGACGTGGTCTACAGCCAAACGGGACGGCCGACCTTTACCGTGGTGGAAAAGGCCACCGGCCTGCGGCAGAATATCACGCTGTCCGTGCCCGGCAGCCACAACGTGGAAAACGCGCTGGCAGCGGTCGCG
>CACZPX010000302.1 GCA_902783095.1 uncultured Lachnospiraceae bacterium | reverse complement strand
GGGAAAGAGTGACACTTAACGAGTCCGAGCGAAGCGAAGGAGGAGTTTAGTGACGCTCATCCCTTTAGGGAAGGAGTGACACCTCGCCTTCCCCTTGAGGTCGGAAAGCACTTAGTGAAGCGCAGCTGAACTTAGAGCTTTCCATACAGAGGAGGAAGGTGTCAGCCGCAGGCTGACGGATGAGGTGCAGGATCATCGACTGGCAAGGAGGGAATATCCTTTATGAATGAATTATCCAGATCGGAAGCTTATGCGCAGGCCGGCGTGGACATCACGGCCGGCTACAAGTCTGTGGAACTGATGAAGGCTCACGTGGCGCGGACCCACACGGCTGGCGTCTGCTCAGACGTGGGCGGTTTTGGCGGCCTGTTTGCGCTGGACGTCGCCGGCATGGAACAGCCGGTGCTGGTGAGCGGCACGGACGGCGTGGGGACCAAGTTGAAGATCGCCTTTCTGCTGGATAGGCATGACACGATCGGCATCGACTGCGTGGCCATGTGCGTGAATGACATCATCTGCTGCGGCGCCAGACCGCTGTTTTTCCTGGATTATATCGCCTGCGGCAAGAACGTACCGGAGCGCATCGCGGACATCGTCAAGGGCGTGGCGGACGGCTGCGTGATGGCGGGCTGCGCGCTTATCGGCGGCGAGACCGCCGAGCATCCCGGCCTGATGCCGGAGGAAGAGTACGATCTGGCCGGCTACTCCACGGGCGTGGTGGACAAGGCGAAGATTATTGACAACAAGACCATGCAGGCGGGGGATGTGGTGATCGCGCTGCCCTCCACCGGCGTACATTCCAACGGTTTCTCGCTGGTGCGCAAGGTCTTTGACGTGGAGCACGCCGACCTTCTGGCCCCGGTGCCCGAGCTGGGCGGAAAGGGACTGGGCGAGGTGCTGCTCACCCCCACCAAGATCTACGTAAAGCCGGTGCTCGCCCTGCTTGAGCAGGTGCAGGTAAAGGGCATTTCCCACATCACCGGCGGCGGTTTTTACGAGAACATTCCGCGCAGCATCCCGGACGGCCTGTGCGCTCGCATCGAAAAGAAGGACGTGCGCGTGCTGCCCATCTTCAAGCTGCTGCAGCAGACCGGCGGCATCTCGGAGCGCGATATGTACAACACCTACAACATGGGCGTGGGCATGACCGTCGTGGTCCCGGCGGCGCAGAAGGATCTGGCGCTGCAGATCTTAAAGGACAACGGCGAGGACGCCTACGTGGTGGGTGTGATCACCGAAGGCGCGCAGAAGATCGAACTGTTGGATTAAAAAGGAGCGTCGGCTATGGAACAGAAGCGAGTGGCGGTCCTGGTCTCCGGCGGCGGCACCAATCTGCAGGCCATCCTGGACGCGGAGGCGGCCGGCCTCATCAAGAGCGGCAAGGTCTGCCTGGTGATCTCCAACCGTTCCGGGGCCTTTGCCCTGGAGCGCGCAAAGGCGGCGGGCGTGCCCACGGCGGTCATCACCAAAAAGATGTACCCGGATCAGGCCGAATTTGAAGAAAAACTCTGTGAGGCGCTGGATGCCGCGGGGATCGACCTGATCGTGCTGGCAGGCTTTCTCTCCATCCTGAGCGCGGACTTTACCGGAAAATACGACCACCGCATCATCAATGTGCACCCGTCGCTGATCCCGTCGTTCTGCGGGGCCGGCTATTACGGGCTGAAGGTGCATGAGGAGGCGTTGAAGAAGGGCGTGAAGGTGACCGGCGCCACGGTGCACTTTGTGAACGAGGTGCCGGACGGCGGCGAGATCATCGCCCAGAAGGCCGTGCGCGTGCACCCCGGCGATACCCCGGAAAAGCTGCAGAAGCGCGTGATGCGGCAGGCGGAGTGGAAGCTTCTGCCCGCGGCCATCGAAGAGATCTGTGCAAAACTATCATAAACAGGAGGCGTCATGGACATTTATAAGATCAACACCCCGGCGGAACTGATGGAGGGCAACTCCTACGTGGGCCGCGGCATCATCATCGGAAAGAGCGCAAACGGCAAAAAGGCCATGGCGGCCTACTTTATCATGGGGCGCAGC
>CACZPX010000301.1 GCA_902783095.1 uncultured Lachnospiraceae bacterium | reverse complement strand
TACCTATTATACATCTGATCCGCCTCGCTGCCAAGGTAGTGGTAGATCTCGCACTTGGCCAGCGCATCCTCGTCCGGGAACAGCGCCATGTTGTCCATCAGCTCGGGATACTCCTCCGCCATCATATCGATGGCTCCCTGATTGGGCGTGGCGTAATAGATGTACTCAAAAGTCTTAAAGGCGACGTCCGGGCGGCACATAAAATTGATCCAGGCCTCGGCGTTCTCCTTGTTGCGGCAGTTGGCCGGGATCACCCAGGAGTCAAACCAGACGTTGGAGCCCTCCTCCGGCAGCACGTACACCAGAGAGTCGTCCTCTTCCTGGCAGTAGAGCACCTCGCCGGAATAGATCACGCCCAGCGCCGCGCTCTCATTCAAAAGGAAGTCGCGGATCGCGTCGGTGGCGTACTTGTACACCAGATCCTTCTGCTCGATCAGAAGGTCCGTCGCCTCGCGCAGCTCCTGCTCGTCGGTGGTGTTGGCGGAATAACCCAGGATCTTCAGCGCCACCATGTAGATGTCGCGCAGGCTGTCCATCATCATCACCTCGTCGCGGTACTCCTCCTTCCAGAGGTCCGCCCAGCAGGTGATGCTGCCTTCCTCAATGTAGTCCGTGTCGTACAGGATGCCCACGGTGCCCCAGGTATAGGGGATGGAATGCTTGTTGCCGGGATCGTAGGTCTCGGCAAACTGGCGGCAGCTCTCCGTAATATACTGGAAGTTCGGCACGTTGTCAAAATTGATCTCGGCCAACAGGCCGTTGGCCAGCATCTTTTCCACCATGTATTCGCTGGGACACACCACGTCGTAGCGGACCGAACCGCTGCTGATGATGGGGTACATCTCTTCGTTGGTGTCAAAGGTGTCGTAGACCACCGTGATGCCGGTCTCTTCCTCAAACAGGTCGATCAGGTCGGGGTCGATGTAGTCGCCGTAGTTGTAGACGTAGACCACGTTGGAGCCGTTATCCTGCGGTTCGACGCTCTCTTCGTCAGTGGAGGCGCAGGCAGAAAGAAGCAGGCAGACGATCAGTAACAATGCAAACAGTCTCTTACGCATGGGTCCCTTCCCTCCTCTTCTTTTCCGCCCGGGCAGGCACGACGTTCGCGATGATCAGCAGCACCAGCACCGTCAGGAACACGATGGTGGACAGCGCGTAGATGGTGGGACGGATGCCGATCTTGACCATGCCGTAGATCATGGTGGACAGCGTGTTCACGCCTGCGCCGCGGGTAAAGTGCGTCACGATAAAGTCATCCACCGACATGGTGAAGGCCAGCAGGAACCCGGAGATGATGCCGGGCTTTAATTCCGGCAGCGTCACCTTAAAGAAGGCGTATACCGGGGTGGCGCCAAGGTCCAGCGCCGCCTCGTAAGAGCTGTTGCCGATCTCCCGCGCGCGCGGCAGCACCGACAAAATCACGTACGGGATACAGAAGGTGATGTGCGCCAGGATCACGGTCCCCATGCTCAGCGTGACGACGAAGGCCACGAACATGAGCATCAGGGAGATGCCGGTCACGATATCCGCGTTTAAGAGCGGCACGTTGTTGGCCGCCAGCAGGGCGTTGCGCGAGCGCGGGCGCATCCGCTGGATGGCCACGGTCGCCGCCGTGCCGATCACGGTGGAAGCCACGGAGGCGATCAGCGCGAT
Organism: uncultured Lachnospiraceae bacterium; assembly: GCA_902783095.1. Lineage (GTDB taxonomy): Bacteria > Bacillota > Clostridia > Lachnospirales > Lachnospiraceae > UBA3774. Next base: position 8,486 of record CACZPX010000301.1, on the reverse strand, counting down.
CACCAGGGTGTTGCGCAGGGCTTCCATAATGGTGTCGTCCCGGAACATCTCCGCGTACCAGTGCAGGGAGAAGCCCGTCCACTTGCCCATGGACTTGCCGTTGTTGAAGGACAGCACCATGAGCGTCAGGATCGGCGCGTATAAAAAGATGATGATCAGGATCAGATAGATACGGTTTACGACTCTGTTCTTCTTCACAGCAGATTGCCCTCCCCGTTCTTGTCGAATTTGGCGATAAAGGCCATGCTGATCAGGATGAAGACCATCATCACGAGCGACAGGCCGGCGCCCAGGTGCCAGTTGTCGCCCACGGTGAATTCATGCTCGATGACGTTGCCGATCAGGAAGATCTTGCCGCCGCCCAGCATGTTGGAGATCACGAAGGTCGTAAGGGCCGGTACGAAGACCATGGTCACGCCGCTCACGATGCCCGGCACGGACAGCGGCAGCAGCACCTTGTAGATCACCTGCCAGCCGCTCGCGCCAAGGTCGCGGGCCGCTTCCACCACGTTGTTGTCGATCTTGGACATCACGTTGTACAGCGGCATGATCATAAAGGGCAGAAAGTCATAGACCATACCCATGATGATCGCGCCGGGCGTATTGATCAGGCGCATGCGCGGCAGCCCCATCCAGGTGAGGACGCCGTTGATCACGCCGCCCTTTTCCAGCAGCACCTGCCAGGCCATGGTGCGCAGCAGGAAGTTCATCCACATGGGCAGGATGAACACGAAGACGACAAAGCCCTTGGTGCCCAGTTTGCTGTTCTTTAAAATGACGGCCAGCGGGAACGCCAGGACAAAGCAGACGACGGTACTGACGGCGGAATACAGCAGCGCCTGGCCCAGCGCCTTGGCGTGGCCGGCCTCCGCGATCGCGAACACGTTGGACAGCGTAAAGCCGCCGTCGGCTGTGGTCAGGCCGTAATAGAACATCATAATGAGCGGGATCAGCGTCCCGCCGATGATCCAGAGCAGGTACGGACCGGAGAGGATCATCGTATATCTGGTCTTTTTATTCCTGAACACCGATGGCCTCCTCGTCCTCCGACTCGGGTTTATTCATGATCTGGATGTTGTACGGGTCCACGCTGATGCTGACGGGGGTGCCCACCGGGAAGCACTTGGTGCTCTGCACCAGCCACTCAAAGCCGCCCGCCATGACCTCCATCTCGTACAGCAGTCCCTTGAAGATCAGGTGGGACACTTCGCCGTCCAGCCTGCCCGCGCCGGGCTCGCCCAGGATCACGTCCTCGGGGCGGATCACCACGTCCACCGGCTTGTTGCGGCCGAAGCCCGAGTCCACGCAGGGGAACTTCACGCCCAGGATCTGCACCAGCTCATCCTGCAGCATGATGCCGCCGATGATGTTGGAATCGCCGATGAAGTCCGCCACAAAGGCGTTCTCCGGCTCGTTGTAGATGTTCTCCGGCGTGCCCATCTGCTGGATGTAGCCCTGGTTCATGACCACGACCGTATCCGACATGGTCAGGGCCTCTTCCTGATCGTGCGTGACGTAGATAAAGGTGATGCCCAGCTCGTTCTTTAAGCGGATCAGCTCGTACTGCATGTCCTGGCGCAGCTTTAAGTCCAGCGCGCCCAGCGGCTCGTCCAGAAGCAGGACCTTGGGCTCGTTCACGATGGCGCGCGCGATGGCGATACGCTGCTGCTGCCCGCCGGAGAGCGAGTCCACCGTGCGGTGCTCAAAGCCGTCCAGGTTCACCAGCTTCAGGGCGTACTTGATCTTGTCGTCGATGTAGGCCTTGCTCTTTTTGCTCACCTTTAAGCCGAACGCGATGTTCTCCGCGATGCTCAGGTGCGAAAACAGCGCATATCGTTGAAAGACCGTGTTCAGATTTCTCTTATTCGGGGGTAACTCCGTGATATCTTTTCCTTCGAACAGGACCCGGCCCTGGTCGGGATGTTCAAAGCCGCCGATGATCCGCAGCGTCGTCGTCTTGCCGCATCCCGAAGGGCCCAGCAGGGTGATGAATTCGTTCTCATGGACGGTCAGGTTCAGATCGTCCAGGATCATCTGTCCGTCAAAGGACTTGGTGATGTGTTCGAGTTCGATGATAGGTGCACTCATTCGTGTAACCCCCTTGTAGTGAATATTGCCTTAAGCAGGAGGGTCCTGCCATCAACCGTTATTTTCCGCGCGGGGCGGGCTGTGTGCCGGCGGCTTGCTGAAACAAAACAGCAGCCGACCGGCCGCAAACGGTACGATCAGCTGCTGCAAAAAAGAGCATGCCGAAGCACGCGGGCACTCAGCCTGCGCCGTTTGCGATCACGGGGGTGGGCCGTGATTTATCAAAGATCGCCTGGGCGTCCAGGCCCAGTTTGGAGATCACCGTGTTGCTGTTGGACAGAGCCAGATACAGCGTGTAGCCGTCGATGTCGATACGGGACTGACGCACGTAGGAGTCCCGGAACTGGTTCCAGTACAGCTGGGACGCGTCCACGTTGCAGTAGACGTGGAAGCCCTTGCTCGACAGATAGGCGTACTTCTCATTGTCCGAATTATAGTCGGACAGCCCGCCGATGTCCGCGCCATGCGGGAAGATCAGGATATCCGTATCCCCCACGATGGGCGCCACACGGGAAAGCCATTTCTCGGTATCGGTCTTGAGCCAGTCCAGGCTCTTCTCGTTCATGGGGCGGTGTCCCCAGGAGTGGGACGCAAACTCCCAGCCGTCTTCCTTGATGGCCTGGGCGATCACCTTCGCCTGCTCGATCTCATCCTCCAGCTTCACGTCCGGATGCTTGGCGATCCAGGCCGCCTCGTCGGAGGTGGGGTTGGAGAAGAAGCCCTCGTCGGTACGGTAGCCGAACACTCCGTCGTAGCCGGTCAGGGCGATGGTGCCCTTGGCGCCGCGGTAGGAGGCGTCCGGATGTTCCTTGATGAACTTGTCGTACAGCGGCAGCCAGTCGTAGTCTCCCACCTGGATCTCGCCGTTTCTGCCCACGTATTCGCACTTTAATTCGCCCGCGTCGTTTAAGACGATCTTGCTCGCAAAACCGTCCGGATACTGGGCGTAGTAAGCCAGGTCGTCCAGGGAAAGCACGATGGCCTTCTTGCCGGGCGGCAGCATGAGGCTGGTATTCTTGGCGTAGTGGACCTTGCCGTCCGCGTCCGTGGTCTTCACGTACAGGTCGGACAGGTGCACGTACACGTAGCCCTGATCGTACAGGGTCTGCACGACCTGGTTGAACTCTTCGATGGTGACCATCCAGGCGTTGTAGCCGTCCACCAGCGTGCCGTATTTGGAACGGTCAAAGCAGCGGTCCGGGTCCACGATCAGCGAATGGAAAAAGATGTGCGGCACCGTCTCGGGGTTCACCGCCACACAGGAAGCCTTGGTGAGCTCATAGTCGTCGATGGCCTTCGTCGCCGCGGCGATCTGCTCGTACCCCGAAATGGACTTTACCTTCTCGATGGCCGCGTCATAGTCGTACTGCGCCGCCAAAAGCGCCGCCTCGTCCAGAACGGCCTGCACGTTCGCGTTTTCGCTGCCGCCGGCCGGCGTCGTATCGTCTTCTTCCGCCTTTGTCGTATCGGCGGGATCTTCCGTATCTTCCGTCTGCGCGGAATCTCTGGTCTCCTGTTCGGACGTCTGCGCAGGCTCTTTGGTGACGTCGCCGTTGTCGTCGCGGCCGCCGAACAGCTTGACAAACAGCAGTACCAGCAGCGCCACGATCGCGACGCATACCACGCCGAAGATCACGCCCTTTACGATGGACTGTTTGCGCTTCTGCTGCCTTCTTTTATCTCTGGAATTGTTGTAGTAGTAACCTTCACTCATCTGAATGGTTCCCTCCCTAAGGATTACTGGTAATCATAAGATATCTTGCCCTAAAAATCAATAACGATAAAACAGGTTTGCGGCTCATTTGTCCGCGAAATACGCCTTGAAGATCCGCCTTGCCGCGGGGGCCGCCGCGGAGCCGCCGGTGCCGCCCTCTTCCAGCAGCACGCAGACCGCGATCTCCGGATCTTCGTACGGGGCGTAGCCCACAAACCAGGCGTGGGTCTCCTTTCCTTTGGCCCACTCCGCGGAGCCGGTCTTGCCCGCCACGGTAAAGCCCTCGCCCTCCGCCTCGTCGCCGGTGCCGTCCGTCACCACCGCGCGCATCATCCGGCCGAGCGTCTCCGCCTCCGCGGCCGTCATCACGCGGCGGCTGCCCGCGGAAGAAAAGGTCTTCACATTCTGACCGTAGGTGTTCTCCACGCGGTCCAGCACGTAGGGCGTCTGCATCACGCCGCCGTTTGCGACCGCGGCCGCGATCATGCAGTTGAACAGCGGGGTGGTAAGCGTCCGGCCCTGGCCGATGGACGTCTGCAGCACGTCCCAGGTGCTCTCCGCCGTCTCCAGCTCAAAGCTGCTCCTGCTGTAGACCAGGCCGATGGAAAAGTCCCGGTTGTAGCCCACGTCCTCGCAGAGTTCATACAGCCGCGCCGTATCCAGCTTCGTGCCGATCAGCGCGTAGGCCCCGTTGCAGGACTTCGCAAAGGCCTCCTCCAGTGTGACGTGACCGTGGCTGATCCCCTTTGAGCAGCGGATCACGTACTCTCCCAGTTCGTAGTCGCTGTCGCAGTCAAAGGAAAAGTCCTCCGCCTCCTCCGGATGCTCGCGCAGGTATTCCAGCGTGGTGAGGATCTTGAATGTGGATCCCGGCGGGTACTTGCCCTGCGTCGCCCGGTTCACCAGCACGGAGCTTTCCGCGTCGCCCGTGAGCTTCTCCCAGTCCTGCGCCACCGTGTTGGGGTCGTAGTCCGGCCTGCTCACCATGGCCAGGATCTTTCCGGTCTTCACGTCCAGCACCACCGCGGCGCCGTCCCTGTCTCCCAGCGCGTCATAGGCCGCCTGCTGCAGGTCGCTGCGGACGGTCAGGTACGCGTTGTCGCCGTGCGTCAGCGTGCCGGACAGCTCGTTTTTGGCCAGCTCCAGCGGATTGATGTGCGCCCCCATCAGATAGGAGGACGCCAGCGATTCCGCCGCGCTGCTGCCGCGGGTGGAGTAGCCCACCACGTGCGCGTAGAGCCTGCCGAAGGGATAGCTGCGGGTCTGCTGCCCTTCCCCGTCCACCTTGGTGGTGGCGAGCAGCTGGCCGTCCGCGCTGAAGATGTCGCCGCGCTGATACTTTTTGGCGTACACGCTCTGGCGCTTGCTGTTGTAGGAGCTGGAGCGGTACGCGTCGGCCTTCACAAAGTGGAAGTACCCCAGAAAGGCGATCGTCCCCAGAAACAGGGCCACGAACAGGTAGGTGGCGATCAGAACGTCCCGCTTCAGCTTCCGCTGGTCCGCAGCAGGTCCTTCGGGCTTTTGGTCCCCGTCCGGCGTCCCGTCTGCAAGGCCTCCCTCCGGTGGCCGCACCGACGGTCCGGCGCCCGCGTCCCGCAGGGTCTGTCCGGTCCACGGGGCCTCGCCGTCCGTCATCGGGTCGAACAGGATCCGGCCGGGATCGTTTTCGTCCACGGGCACGTCGGCAAAATCGCGGTCGTCCTGCATGTAGTCGAGCACCGTCTGCCGGATGCGCTCCTGCTGGCGTTCGGAAAGCTCAGTCTGTCTGTCGTCAGTCTGCATACGGCACCTCCTCTCCGCCCGGCCGGCTTTCGGCCGCCGCCGTGATGTTCAGTCCCTGTATGATCCCGATCACCAGCATGGTGGACAATACGGAGCTTCCGCCGTAACTGATGAGCGGCAGGGTGATGCCGGTGGACGGGATCATGGCGGTCACGCCGCCCACGTGCAGGAAGACCTGGATCCCGATCATCGCGGCAAAGCCGGTGCCGATCAGCTGATAAAACCGCCCGCGCACGCGGATGGACACCCAGAAGAGCTGGATCACGAAGCCCAGGTAGATGAGGATCAGCATGGCGCCGAACAGCAGTCCCAGTTCCTCGCAGATGGCCGAGAAAATAAAGTCGTTGCGCGCCAGCGGGATGGTGTTCGGATAGCCGCCGCAAAGGCCCAGACCGAACAGGCCGCCCGAGGACAGCGCCAGAAGCGACTGCGAGAGCTGATAGCCCTTGTTTTCGTAATCCGCAAAGGGGTTGCGCCACATCTGCACGCGCACCTTCACGTGGTCGAACAGGTAATAGGCCCCCACCGCCGCGACGCCGCCCGCGCCAAGGCCGGCCAGAAAATATCCCGGCTGATGGGTCGCCACAAAGAGCATGAACAGGTAGGTCATAAAGTACAGGAAACCGCTGCCCAGGTCCGTGGAGGCGACCAGCACCAGCACGTGCGCCGCCGCGAGCACGGTGGTGAGCACCACCCGGCCAAAGGACTGTTTCTGCCGGAACATGGAGGCGGTAAAGAACACGAAGCTGATCTTCACGAATTCGGAGGGCTGCAGCCTGACAGGTCCCAGCGCGAGCGTCAGCTGGGCGCCGTAGGTGGTGCTGCCCAGCCGCCAGACCACCGCCAGCAGGCCGATGCCCGCGACCGCGTACAGATAAGCCCACTTGGAGAGCGCGCGCAGGTGCTTGATCACCACCGGCACCGCCAGCGTCAGCAGCATGGCCGCCACGCCGATCAGCATCTGGCGCACCGCCCGGTCATAGTCCAGGCGCGTCAGAAACAGTTCGCCGATCGCAAACAGCATGGTGGTATTGCTTAAGATCACGCGGGAGCAGTCCGGGTAAAAGCGGCAGAACAGCCGCATCCAGGCCAGGAAAAAGGCCATCTGGATGACCATGAACACCAGGACGTTCCACTCCTCCGTGTGCATGAAGATCACAAAATAGCCGCAGAACATCAGCAGGATCATAAAGAAGTTCTGCGCGTGAAACAGCCTGGCCGTCCGCTTGGCGGACCCCCGGTGCAGCGCCAGAAAATTGATGACGGTATACAGGACCGTGATGAGCAGGATCAGGTATTTGAAGATCTCCGATAATAAACCGGTCACTTATTCTCCCTCGGCAGTCTCGGTCTTTTTCCGCTTCCGCTCGGTCTTGAGCTGCTGCGACACGAGCTCGTGCTTGAGCTGATAGACCTCTTTTTCAAAGCTGTCCGCGCGCTTTTCGAGCTCCGCGGCGCGCTCCCGCAGCTTGTAGTAGTCGTCCGCGAGATTCAGGTAAAGCATCACGTTCTGAAAATCCTGCGGCTGCCGCAGAAAGCCCTGCGTCTTGCGCAGCTCGCTGATCTTGGAATTGATATAGGAGGCCACCCGCTGCAGGTATTCGGGGTCCTCGTAGCCGCCGATGTTGTAGCTCTTGCCGGCGATCACAACTTCCGTATAATTCTTGTTCATTGATCCGTCTCCTCCCCGTGTAAAGACGTCCTATTCGTCGATCGGCAGGCTGCCCGTCACGGGCATGCCGAAGTGTCTGTAAGCCAGTTCCGACGCCACACGCCCGCGCGGCGTCCGGATCAGCAGGCCGTTCTGGATCAGATAGGGTTCGATCACGTCTTCCAGCGTGCCCACGTCTTCGCCGATGGCCGCCGCCAGGGTCTCCAGCCCCACCGGGCCGCCGGCAAACTTGTTGATCACCGTCAGGATCACGCGCCCGTCGGAAGCGTCCAGGCCGCTCGCGTCCACGTCCAGGATCCCCAGCGCCTCGTCCGCGATCGCCCGCGTGATGCTGCCGTTATGCCGCACCTGCGCGATGTCGCGCACGCGCTTTAACAGGCGGTTGGCCAGTCTTGGCGTCCCGCGGGAGCGTCTGGCGATCTCTGCCGCGCCGTCCTCGTCGATCGCGACGCCCAGCTTGACGGCCGAATGCACCACGATCTCCTTTAATTCCTCCGGTTCGTAAAACTCCAGGCGGTTGACGATGCCGAAGCGGTCGCGCAGGGGCGCCGTGAGCATGCCGGCCCGCGTGGTCGCGCCGATCAGCGTAAACCGGGGCAGCGTCAGGTGCACCGACCGGGCCGATTCGCCCTTGCCGATCAGGATGTCGATCGCAAAGTCCTCCATGGCCGGGTAGAGCACCTCTTCCACCTGCCGGCTCAGGCGGTGGATCTCATCCACAAAGAGCACGTCGCCGGGCGAGACGGAATTTAAGATCGCCGCCATGTCCCCCGGACGCTCTATGGCCGGGCCGGAGGTGATCCGGATGTTCACGCCCATCTCGTTGGCGATGATGCCGGCCAGCGTGGTCTTGCCCAGGCCCGGAGGGCCGTAAAACAGCACGTGATCCAGCGTCTCGCCGCGGCTCTTGGCCGCCTCGATGTAGATCTTTAAGGTCTCTTTTATCTTCTCCTGCCCGATGTAATCCGCAAAGAACCGCGGCCGCAGGCTGTTGTCCATGACCCGGTCTTCGTCCAGCAGGTCTGTGTTGATGATCCTTCGCTCCATACCGTCTTAATTGACCTTTCTCCTAAGCGCCAGACTTAAGATCTCGTCCGACGTCATGCCCGCGGTATCGCCCAGCTTTCCGATCAGAGAGAGCGACTCGGAGGCGGAATAGCCGAGCGCGACCAGGGCCTCCAGCGCGTCCTCCCGCTCGCGGCTGCCCGCGGCCGGGATGCTCTCCGGCAC
>CACZPX010000300.1 GCA_902783095.1 uncultured Lachnospiraceae bacterium | reverse complement strand
TGATGTCCGTTTCCAGGACGGCGGTGATGGCAAAGCTCAGTTTGGAATACATGCCGGAGGAATAGGTGCGGACGGGCCGGTCGATGGCCTCGCCCAGCTCCGAAAACTCGATGATCTCCGGCAGCTTTTCCCTGACGTAGGAAGCGGGATAGCGCAGCAGCAGCCCCGCAAGCAGGATGTTGTCGCGGCCGCTTAAGTCCCATTTAAAGCCCACGCCGAGCGACATGAGCGACACGCGCCTGCCGTGCGTGTCGATGGTCCCGGTGTCCGGCTGGAAGATCCCGGCGATGGCCTTAAGCAGCGTGGATTTGCCCGCGCCGTTTTCCCCGACGATGCCCAGGATCTCGCCCTCGCGCTCGGTCAGATCGATCCCGCGCAGGGCGTGCAGCACCTTTCCGCCCTTTAGGGCCGGATTTTTGATCATCTGCTGGATCGTAAAGTGATTCAGCCCGCGGTAATCGATCTTCAGATCCCGGATCTCGATCACGGTGTTGCGTTCGTTCATGCGCTGTTTTCCTCTTCTTTATCATGCGCCGCAAAGCGCCTGCAAACCGGTGCGCCGCCGCTGCCGCACGCTTTTTTCTCCGGCACGGCCGGCAGTCCGGCTTAAATGACCTTCACATACGTGTTTTCATATTTATAACACAATCTGAGCCCGAGCGCACAGACCCCAAAGCCGATCAGCGTCCAGGCGCCCAGCGCAAGCCAGTCCGGGGCGGCGCCGTACAGCAGGCAGCTGCGCATGCTCCGGATGATGCAGGCCAGCGGATTGACGCGCACCAGAATGCCGCCCCAGGGGGCAGGCAGCAGCGTCTCCAGGTCGTAAAAGACGCCGGTCAGGTAAAACAGGATGTGCATGGCGATGCGGATCGCATGCACCAGATCGTCCACAAACACGCCGAAATGCAGGAAGATCAGCCCAAAGCCCAGCGTCAGCAGCTGCAGCAGAAGCGCGACCGGGACCGCAAACAGCATGGTCGGAGACACCGGCACCTGCTGGATGAACAGCACGATCACCAGAAGGCCCAGGCAGATCAGCATCTTGAAACTGTTAAAAAGCATGTTGGAGACGATGAACACAGGCTTGGGGACGTAGGTCTTGGTGACGATGTCCCGGTTGAGGCGGACGGACTGCACCGCGAACTGCATGCACCGGTCAAAATAGCTCCAGATGAGCGTTCCGGTATAGACAAAGGCAAGATAGTACGGCTGGTTCCGCCCCAGCACATGCACAAAGATGGCGTAGTAGACCAGCATGCTGGCGAGCGGCTCCAGCACCCACCAGATCCAGTTCAGGTAGGAGTTCGCGACCTCCGCCTTTAGGCCGGTCCGCGCCATATACACGCAGAGCGTGCGGTATTCCCGGATGTCGTTTATAAACCTTTTCATCTTCTCTTCCGCAATACATGGCGGCAGACCGTTTCGATCCGGTCCGCCGCACGTTCCCAGGAAAACCGTTTCAGGGTATCCGAAGCCGCCTCATGGGAGACCGCCTCCCGCAGCGCGGGATCGTCCAGGAGCACCTGCAGGCGTTCCCGCAGTTCCTCCGCATCGTCCGGCGCAAAATAGACCGCATGGCGTCCCGCGACCGCGCGGTTTTCCGGGATCTCCGAGAGCAGGCACGGCGCGCCGTACGCCAACGCTTCCAGCAGCGCATGGGGCATCCCCTCCTGCTCGCTCGGGAACACAAAGAGCTTTGCGTGCCGGTACAGCGCGGCAAGCTCCCGCTGCGTCTGATACCCCGCAAAGACCACGCGTTCTTCTCCGCTGCTCTGCTGCCGCAGTTCCCGGTAATAAGGGTCCGCCGGGTCCACGGCGCCTGCGAGCACCAGTTTTTCCGCCGCATGGCAGCCCTCCCAGGCGCAAAGCAGCTGCGTAAGCCCCTTTTCTCTGGAGATGCGCCCGACCCACAGCACGTAGCCGCCATCGGCAAGCCCCCTTGCCCTCAGGATCTCCGCATCCGCGGCCGCGCTGTCCGGGTCCGCCGGCAGCACGGAAACACCGTTTAACACCAGGGTGCCGCCGCGGCCGTACGTTGTCCGGAAATGATCCCGGATATGTTCGGACAGGAGCAGCAGCGCGTCCGCGCTCTTCGCCGCCCGGCGTTCGCCCCGCGCCAGATACCATTTCGCGAACCGCCCCCACTTGCTGCTGTGGCTGTCCAGCCCGTGGATAAAGGCGACCGCCTTCTTGCCGGTCAGCTTTGCCGCGGGGATCATCACGCAGGGGCCGGAGGCGTGGATCATGATCACGTCCGCGCGGGAGAAGGCCGCGCGCAGGCAGGCAAGCAGTGCGTAAAGCGGCACCTCCGCCGCGCCGGGCAGGGTGGGGACGCGCCGGACGGTGACGGATCCTGCCCACTGTTTATCCGCCGCGGCATTCCGGACGCCTGCCGCGTTCCCTGCTCCCGGCTTTTTTCCGTGTCCGCCTTCCGTACGGCAGCGCGCTTTACGGCGGCCTTCCCGCACGGTATCCGCGTCCCCGTTTCCGGAGAACAGCACGTTCCGGTCGTAAACCGTCACGGCATGCCCTCTTTCCGCCAGGCGCGCGGAAAGCTCGCGCACGGTCTTTTCGATCCCGCCCTCGCAGCCTTCCATCTGCTTATGTCCGATCATCGCAATGCGCATGGTTTGTCTTCCCTGTTTAAAGCTGCAGCCGGTAGTGCAGCTGTCTCACATTGGCCCTGTAGACCTCGCAGGTCCCGCAGGGCCCCTCAAACGAATACCGGTCCTCCCCGCTCAGGAGCGCCAGGACCGCCGCCCGGTAATGGCTGTTGTTGTAGATCTCCTCCAGCGGCGTCTCAAAGACGTTGGTCTTCCAGTCGCTGCGGTAGACGGTGCAGCAGCCCAGCAGCCTCCCGTCCCAGTTGATCTGCGGATCGATGATCATCTGTCCGCAGTAGAAATCGCTGTTGAACCGATGCTGCTCTTCCGCCAGGTATTCGTCGACGTTAAAGCACTGCAGACCGGTGATCCGGTACAGCGTCTCCGGGTCCTTCGCCGTGACCCCGCCGCGCCAGTCCAGCGTGTAGCTGCGCTTCATTCCCAGCGCTTCTGCCATTTCGGCAGCCTGTCCGACTTCGTCCTGATTGTGCTGCATGATCACATATTTCCAGACCAGTTCGGGGCGGTCCGTATGGTACCGCTCCTTCAGGACATTGAGCTTTCTGATATTGTTCAGCACCTTCTCCAGCGATCCGTTCCGCCGGTATTCCCCATAGGTCTTCTGCGTCGCGCCGTCGATGGACACCCATACCGTCTCCACCCGGCAGCGCACCAGATCCTCCAGCACGCGGTCCGGCACGTCGTTGAAGTTGACCCCGTTGATCAGGGTGATCATGATGCCGCGTTCATAGGCCAGCTGCAGGATCTCATGCAGCTGCGGATTCAGAAAAACCTCCCCGCTGTTTGACAGCTCCACGGCCCGGATCCCGGGGTTTTCGTCCAGCAGTTTCCGGAAGGCCGCAAAGGACAGATTCCCCCTTCCGGTCGTTCCGGAGTGATCCAGCCGCATATAGCAGCCGGCACAGTTGAGCTGACAGAGGGTGGAGGCCTCCACGCGGACCGACCGCGGGCGGTAGGCCACCGGTTCCCAGAGCGAGAGATACTCGTACAGAAGCTGCGCCGCGGGATGCAGCCGCTCTTTCGGCTGCCCGAAGGCGCGCAGTTTTTCCTCCACGTCCCGGCTGCTCTGCGGTGTTCTGCTGCCCGTGATATAATACAGTTCGCTATCCGCCACGGCCGCCCATTCCGCTTCCGCCGGGTCCAGAACGGGCACGCCCTTAAACTCCTTTAACCCCAGTTCGCTGTAAATAAAGGCTTCCACGCGGTCCGTCAGTTCCGGAAAGGCCAAAAACAGACGCATGCCGGTATAACTCAGTCCCCAGACGTAGTATTTCTCATGGTTCTGCCAGGTCCCGCCGGATTTTTTTACTGTCGGGAGCCGGCGCTCCCTTGCGGAAAATCCCGTCTGTTGTCCTGCAAAAACCGTACTTCCCGCGGGACCGCGGCCACCCGGATCCCGTCCGGAAAGTGCGCCTTGATCTCCTTCAGGATGGAGTCAAAGTAGAACACGCTCCCCACCACGATCACGTCCGGCCTTTCGGCCGGCGCGTCCGCCACGTTGTAGACCGGATAGCCGCAGAATTCCGTCCCGGTCTGCTGCGTCGTATGTACAAAGATCAGCCGGCAGGCGCGCTGCGGCAGATACTTGTCCAGCAGATCCGCGATCACGCGGCTCACCGCGCCGGTCCCGTAGACCGCCACGGTCTTCTTCTGCCGCAGGATGGGATAGCGGCGCACAAAGGTCTGCTCTGCGACCGCCGAAAGCCGGTCCCATACCGCGTCGACGCCCCAGGTCCCGACCGCGCGCAGGATCCGCTCCGCCGCCGCAAAGTGTACATAGTACAGCGATTCCTCCGGCTCCGACGCCATCGCGTCCGCCAGATGCTCACAGAAGGCGAGCAGCGGCGCGCGGTAACCCGCCTTCGGATCCACCTCCTCCAGACGGTCAAAACGGCAGATGTTTAAGCGGAGCACGTCGCTGATCATCTTCAGCCGCGCCTCGTCCGTCTCGCCGCGGTAGAGGCCCAGCAGCACGTCGTGCATGCGGAAGCACCCCTGCAGAAGCCCCAAGGTAAAGCCGTCCAGCATGTTGGACCCGCGCCGCCAGCGGTGGCGGTGCAGCTGTTTCGGAATAAAAAGCAGACGCTCCGCGGCCAGATACAGCCGCAGTGTCCAGTCATTGTCTTCAAAATAGGTGCGCTCCTCAAAAAACAGGCGGTGTGCCAGCAGAAAATCGCGCCGGATGTAGTGCAGCCAGCACAGATACAGGATGCCGTGCTGGTTATAATAGGTATTCCAGAACTCCGGCCCGGAATAGACACGGTTTTCAATGTCCAGCGTGGTCCGGTCAAAGATGTCGTCCGGCACCTTCAGTTCCACGTCGTTCTCGTCGTAGCGGAAGCCGTAGGCGTCAAAGGTGGCGTAATCCAGCTTCATCCGCTCGCAGACCTCGTAACAGGTCTCAAACAGCTCCGGCAGGACGGCATCGTCCGAATCCATAAAGTAGACGTACTCCCCCTGTGCGAGCGCCAGGCCGCGGTTGCGCGCCGTGCCCTGGTAGGCGTGTTCCTGAGTGAGTTTGTGCACAAAGGGATACCGCGCCGCATAGCGGTCGATGATCTCCAGACTGCCGTCCGTGGAGCCGTCGTCCACCAGGAAGATCTCGATCTCCTTCTGCGTCTGCGCCAGCACGCTGTCGATGCACTCCTCCAGATACTCCGCTGTATTGTAGATCGGTATGATGACCGAAGTTTTGATCCTGCCCATGTCTCCCGTTCCTCTTCTCCGTTTTTTCACGGCCTTTTCGGATATGGTACTGTCCCTTTTTTCCTTTTATGGTATGATACCGGTATGATACACCCGAAACAGACCGCAAACAAGATTTTCCGGCGTCCCGGTTACCCGGCGTACCTCTTCCTGGTCGTCTGCATCTGGCTGCTCACCGTCGAGGAGCCTGCCGCAGCCGCCGGGCTTGCCCTTGTGACCGTCTTCCGCAATCTGCTGCCGGTCCTTGCCGCCGTGCTGTTTCTGGTCCGCTCCGTCCACCGCCCGGCGGATTTTTCAAAACTCCTGTCCCCCACGGTGATCCTCGGCGCCGTCTTTGCGCTCTCCGGCCTGATCGGCTGGGCAGCCAACCAGTATCAGAATGTTTCCGTCACCGGGCAGACGCTGTATGCGCACCTGCGCTTTTTTGTCTGCATCTGGCTCTTTGCCGAACTGTTTCGGATGATCCCGCTTCGGGACTATGCCGTCCGGCTGTTCCTCCACGCGGCGGTGATCGCCGCGGTGACCGCAGCCTGCGGCCTCCTTGACTTCTTTTTCTATCTCTGGCCGCGCCAGATGTTCCGCTACGGTACCAGCAGCCTGCAGCTCTTTTACGGTCACCCGTCCAATCTGGCCGCGCACTGTGTCTTCCTGATCGGCCTCTTCTGCGCGCTGCTGCCCTTTTTGCAGGAGCGCCAGGGGAAGGTCGGGTTCCGGATGGTGGTGGTCAACGTCGTCCTCACCTTCCTGCTCCTCGCGGAGACCGTGCTCACGCTGCGGGTCCGCCTGTTCGGCTTTGCGGTCTTCTTTCTGGTCCTCTACGTCTGGATGCTGATCGCCAGGCGCAGGCTCTCCCTGCCAGTCGCGGCGATCGGTGTCGCCGGCGCCTTTGCCATAGGCTGGCGGCGCCTGTACGACTTCTACTTTTCGCCCTACGCCTATACCATGGCGCGCGGGCAGTTCGCCATCAACAGCCTGGACATCGCCAAAAAGAACCTGCCCTTCGGCAGCGGTTTCGGCACCTTCGGCTCCCGTCTCGCGCAGCTGAACTACTCGCCGCTGTATTACAAGTACCGCATGATGACGACCGTCGGCATGGCGCCGTCCCATCCGTCCTACGCCTGCGACACCTTC